>NZ_LMIC01000051.1:0-266812 GCF_001428585.1 Duganella sp. Root198D2
GCGTTACGACGGCAAGCAATGGTGCGGCGATGAACTCTCAACTTGTCCTGGCTCAGTTAGAAGAATTCAATCGCACCGAAGATTTCGGCGTTACCTTGATGAATCCCGACGCAAAAAATTCAAGGAATTACTGCGTCTGAGTCTCGACAATTCAATGCCCGCAATGGGGCGGAAGCTGCCTTCCAGTTGACACGCAATGTCGGTTCAAGTCCGAGCTAGTACATCTGATATTCGCACTGCCGAAGCGACCATTCGCCCCTGGAAATCGCCCATTCGTCGGCTCGGCCAAGCGCGCAAGGCAGGTTGAAGTTAGCATCCAGATTTTTGAGGAGGCCTGGCAGTGAGGAAACTACCCGCAATTCTCTTCGCATCACTCTCCGTTCTGCAATCAACCTATGCGTTGGCCGAAACACCGCTCGAACAGCGCCTTGATGCTGCGCTGGCGCCGATGTTCAAGCCGAATTGGCCTGGCGCCACGGTAATCGTCACGCGCGACGGCAAGCCGGTTTTCCGCAAGGCCTACGGCTTGGCCAATGTGGCGGAGAACACGCCAATGCAGCCCGAAATGCAATTGCGCATTGGCTCCATCACCAAGCAGTTCACCGCCATCAGCATCCTGATGCTGGCGGAGCAGGGCAAGCTGTCGGTGACGGACGATGTGCGCAAGTTCCTGCCGGATTTTCCGGACAAGGGGAGCCGCATCACGATCGAACACTTGTTGCAGCACACCTCAGGCATCCCGAACTACACTGCGCTGAAAGCGTTTCGCGAGTTGCCGGATGAAGGCGTGACCCTCACCCAGGTGTTCGACGTCTTTGCCAGGGAGCCGCTGGACTTCGCGCCTGGCGAGCGTCACAGCTACAGCAATTCTGGCTATTTCCTGTTGGGACTCATCGTTGAGAAGTTGTCCGGCATGAAGTACCACGACTTCGTCGCGAAGAATATCTTCGATCCACTCGGCATGCAGGACACGGCGCACGAAGGTTTCGAGCGCAGCGCCAAGCGCCATATCAAGGGCCACCGCCTGAACGGGAAAGAAATCGTGGCGGTAAAGGACATCGACGTGACGCTGGCCTATTCGGCGGGCGCGCTGGTGACCACGGTGGACGACATGGCGCGCTGGGATGCTGCCGTCAGCTGCGGAAAATTGCTCAAGCCGGCCACCTGGGGGCAGGCCTTCACTGCCTGCCGCCTGCCAAAGGATGCACCCTGCAACTACGGCTACGGCTGGAATATCGGCACGCTGGCTGGCCACAAGATGATCCATCACGGCGGCTCGATCCCTGGGTTCACCGCGCAGGCCTTGCGCCTGCCGGACGACAAGGTGTTCGTCGCGGTACTCACCAACGGCAACGGCGGTGCCGTGAACACACCGGTCATTGCCTACAAGGCGGCGGGCATTGCGATCGGCCAGCCGTTCGCCGATTTCAAGCCGATTGCATTGGCGCCGGAAGCACTGGAAGCCTTCGTCGGCACTTATGTCAGCCCAGATAAGATGAAGCGTGTGGTGCGCCGCGACGGTGACAAGCTGGTCATGCAACGGGAGGGCCGCGAGGCAGCGCCGATCATGGCGCATGCGCCGGACAGCTTCTTCATGGAGGGATCGCTGGCGAGCCTGGAATTCCAGCGCGGCGCGGACGGCAAGGTCCGCAGCCTGCTGGTGCGCCAGCCTGGTGCAGACGAGACCGCACTGCGCCAGTAAAAAGAGGCCGCCAGCTTCACTACGAGCTGGCGGCCCGGACGTGCTCGCGGCTAGCGCGTCATGAGGGAGGCATAGGCCAGCGGTTTATCTGGCAGGTCCTCATCTTGATAAACAATACTGCCACTGACATAGCCCTGGTGCGATATGACGATGTTGAGGGTCATCGACCTGTCGACCGATTCAAACATGTTCTCACCGGTGGCTACAATTTCCCGTTCCGACTGCTTGCCAACCTGTGCATACAGGTGGTTGGCGATGCGGTTGATGTACATCTTCTTGCCGTTGGAAAGATAGTATTCACCCTTGTAGGCATGCAGGTCATCCGGCCAGATAAAGTATGGCTGGGGTTTGGCGGCCGGAACAATCACGCGGCCGACATCGGATTGTTGCTGCGCCAGGGCTTGCATGCAGCTTAGGGCAAGCCCCAGTATCGCAATGACTCTTTTCATGACGCCTCCTCGTTTCAGCGCGAGGCGAATTCCACCAGCACAGGTAGTGAGCCTGTGCGCAGACTGCTATCGACATACGCTACATTGCCGGTGATCTGGCCGTCCCAGGTGTATTTGATGTGGACGGAAAGCTTGCCGTCAGCCGCGCTGAATTTGCGCAAACCTGTGGCGATCAGTTCGTGCTTCGGTAGAGAGCCAATCTGGCCGTACATCCTGGCGCCTTGCCTGGTGAGATACAAGGTCTTGCCGTTGGCGAGCTGGTAGTCGCCGATATATTCAAGGATTTCGTCGGGCCACAAAGTAAGTGGCTTCACGTCCTTCTGGGCAGGCACCACAACTGTTTCGACCGAGGTCTGGCTTTGGGCTGGGACGCTAAAGGCGAAGAGACCCAGGCCGCACGCGAGCAATAGGCGTTTCACGATAGCCTCCCATTGGCTCAGCGCGATGCAAACCGGATGCTGATCACCTTCGGTTCGAGGCCAGCCATTGGCTGCGATTCGTCGATATAGTTCAAGCTGCCGCTGACGGAATCGTCATTTGCCCACACGAGTTCCATCCACATCTTGCCGTCGAGTGCCTGGAATTTGCCGCTGCCGGCGCGGGTGATCTCGTGTTCGTTCTGTTCGTCGACACGCGCATACAGCCGCGTGGCTTTGCGAATCAGGTAAAGCGTTTTGCCGTTGGAGAGATCATATGCGCCTTTGTATTTGCCAAATTCATCAGGCGACATATAGACGCGTTGAACCTCTTTCGAGGCGGGAATCAAAACTTTTTGATCGGAGCTCTGTGCGTACGCCGAAATGGCGAGCGCGAACAGGCAGCCGGTAGCCACAAACCGCTTCATGATTGCCTCCATTTTTTTGGTGTGGCCAGGTCTCTAAAATTGCCTGGCTCTTTCAATATAGCGCCCGATCGGGCTGGTTGCTACCCCGGCGTCATCTCGGCTCGTGGCCGCGGTGCGCAGGCTATGCCTCGCGCTGTGGGGCGAGGCTATTGAGAGGTTGGGTGCCAGTTCTAATTGTTGTCTGGCACTATCCAATATAGCCCTGGCGGAGGACGACGGAACATCAATATTTTGATGAAACCATCTGTGGCGATACCCTGTGCATATGCCCCATCAGCGCTGGTAGGTAACGCGATACACCTTGTGCGCGTGGTCGTCGGAAACCAGTATCGAACCATCCGGCATCACCGCGATATCGACTGGACGGCCGCTCACCTGTTCGTTCTGCAGGAAGCCGTCGATGAAGGCGGTATCGCTGACCAGTTTATTGCCATGCAGGGTGACCAGCCGTACCTGGTAGCCAATCTTGTCAGGGCGATTCCAGGAGCCGTGTTCCGCGATGAGCAGCTGGTTGCGGTACGGTTCAGGGAACTGCGTGCCGGTATAGAAGGCCAGGCCCAGCGGCGCCACGTGCGGGCCAAGCGCCGCGACGGGCGCGACGTAGGCGTCGCAGCTCTTGCCCTGGCCGAATTGCGGATCAGGCAGTACGCCGCCATGGCAGTACGGGAAGCCGAAGTGCATGCCTGCTTTCGGGGCCACATTCAGTTCGCAGGAAGGCATGTTGTCGCCCATTTCGTCGCGGCCGTTATCGGTGAACCACAGTTCCTTCGTGACCGGATGCCAGGTGAAGCCGACCGTGTTACGTACACCGCGCGCGTACAGTTCCCAGTTGCTGCCGTCCGGGTTCATGCGCCAGATCTTGGAGTGGGCCTCGTCTTCCTTGTCGCACACATTGCAGGGGGCACCGATCGGGATGTACAGCTTGCCGTCCGGGCCGGCCTTGATGTATTTGGCGCCGTGCCAGGTTTCCGACGGCAGGTCGTTTTTGATGACTTTGTAGGCCGGCTTGCTGGCGTAGTTTTTTTCGATGTCGTCGAACCTGATGATGCGCGAGATTTCGCCGACGTACAGCGCGCCATTCAGCAGGGCGACGCCGTTGGGATTGTTCAGGCCTTCGGCCACGGTGACCACCTTTTCAGCCACGCCGTCCTTGTTGGCATCGACCAGGGCGTAGACCTTGCCGGCTTTTTGCGAGCCGACGAAGACCAGGCCGCTGCTGGTCACTGCCAGTTCGCGTGCGCCTTCTACCTTGTCGGCGTAAACAGCGATCTGGAAACCTTTTGGCAGTTTTAGCGCAGGCAGGCGATTGGCCGGCGCGGCAGGCGTAGCGCCGGCGTCGGCGGCGGCGTTGCGGGCGGCTGCATTGGCCGGCAGCAGGTACTCGGCCAGCGCACTAACCTGCTTGCTGCTCAGTTGCTTGTCCCAGGCCGGCATGCCTTTGTCGAGCACGCCTTTGCCGATCACACGCACCAGGTTGGCTTTGGTCGGCTGGCCGTGCAGCCATGCGGCGTCGGCCAGGCTGGGGCCGGCGGCGCCTTCCAGGTCCTTGCCATGGCACTGGGCGCAGTTGGCCTGGTAGAGCCTATGGGCGGCAGTGAGGTCGGGCGCTGCGGATGCAGGAGGGGAGAGCAGGGCGGCGGCCAGGGCAGGGGTGGCCAGCGTCAGGACTTTGTTATTCATTGTTTTTCCCTCTGGAATGACGAAAAGGCAGGCGGATTATCCGCCTGTTCCCTGTATTTTGCATTTCGTCGCATATGGCGGGACGCTGCCGGGGACGGCCGATATGATGAAACCATCGAAAAAACAGTCATTCGGGGAGCGCAAAATGAAAATCGCTAGAAACATGGAAACTATCTTCCTGGCCACCCTCCTGATCCTTGGTGGTATTAATATGGCAACCATACTTGCCACCAGCGCGCTCCCTGAGATGCCCTTTGTCCTCGCGGCAGCCAATCTGTGACAATGCGCTGATGACTTACCAAGGAAACATGATGAAGAAACCATTCCAGATTGGCTTGCTGTTCACCGCGCTGTGTCTGTTCCTGGGCCTGGCCCGGGCCGACGATACGACGACGGAGACGCGGGCGATCGATGCGCGCGTGGTGCGCGTCAAGCTCGACGGCGTGATCGACCTCAAGCTGCGCCGCGGCGATACGCCGGCGCTCAACATCACCACCGACAAGCGCTACGTCAGCAAAGTGACGGCCGTGCAGACCGGCGACACGCTCTACCTCGATACGGAGAGCCGCGGCGTCAAGCTGAAATCCGCGGCAGTGAAGGTGGAGCTGGTGCTGCCGCAGTTGCGTGAACTGGTGTCGGATGGCGTGGGCAGTACGGAGGTCAGCGGTTTCAGCGGCGAGAACATCGACCTCACCCTGGATGGTGCGGGCAGCATGAAGGTGGTGTGCGATTACAAGAAACTGAAGGCCAACCTGGGCGGCGTGGGCAGCATGCATGTGTGGGTGACGGAAAACGAAAATGTCGATCTCGACCTGCAGGGCGCGGGCTATATCACCATTGGCGGGCGGAGCAAGAACCTGAAGGCGACGCTGGGTGGCCTGGGCGGCTTGAACGCGCAGCAGTTCAAGGCGGAGGACGTCAGCCTGGACTTGAGCGGCTTGGGCAACGCGACCATCAACGCATCCAATAACGCCAACCTGAATTTGAGCGGACTGGGGTCTGTGACCGTGTACGGCAAGCCGACCACCCGCAATGTCAGCGTCGACGGCCTGGGCAAGGTGAGCTGGAAGTAAGAGACATTCTGCAGTGCATAAAAAGAGATAAATCTAAAGCACCATGAAAAAACTACGAGGCGTGTTAATCGCGCTCAGCATCGCACTTGGGCTACAGGCCAGTGCGCATGCCGGGTTCGCGGAAGGGGCTACGGCGTATAACAACAAGAATTATGCGCTGGCCTACAAGGAGATCCTGCCGCTGGCCAAGGCGGGTAATACGGATGCCGAGCATTTGCTTGGCTTGATGTATTACATGGGCCGTGGCGTGCCGCAGGACTACAAGCAGGCGCTGACCTGGCATCGCAAAGCTGCCCTCAAGGGCAAGTCGGATGCGCAGTATGTGGTCGGGGCCATGTACTACACGGGCAATGCGGTGATCCAGGACCATAAGGAGGCGGTGACCTGGTTCCGCAAGGCGGCGGAGCAGGGGCATCCGGATGCGCAGCAGGTCCTGGGGCTGATGTACCGTTATCACATTGGCGGCATGCCGCAGGATAATGTGATTGCGTATATGTTGTGGAACCTGGCAGCGGCAGGCGGGTCGGCCAATGCGGTGGAGCAGCGCTCGGCGGTGGCGCGCGGGATGACGCAGGAGCAGATCGAGGAAGGGCAGGCGTTGTCGTCGGGGTGGCGGCGCAACACGCCGTTGCCGCGGTCGTCGCGCACTGGCGGCGGCTGAGCCCCGGTCTGCTCGCCTGCCGCGGGCTGGGTTCTGGGCTTTTGATTTTCGGCGAAGATCAACATCGCACAACCAACACCGCAAACCTTTGAGCAGGCAGTGTCTGACCCTTGGGTCAGACACTGGTTTAACGGTTTTGTTATAATCCGCCCCGTCATTGGGGAGTAGCCTCTCCTCCACCTCCGGAGGAGGCATATGTCAACACACTTGGCCCACAGGCCATGGCATATGCGGTCCCATACTTGGCAAGACCTTTGACCACAGCGCCGCCGATTTTAGGCCGGGGGCGTGCTGTGGTCATTCGTCCGTGCCCGGCCTGGATTAAAACAATGGATTCCCTCCTCGTCTCAACCGGTGTAGTTGCGCTGGCCGAAATCGGCGACAAGACCCAGCTGCTGGCCTTCCTGCTTGCCGCCCGCTTCAAAAAGCCGCTGCCGATCATCGCCGGCATCTTCATTGCCACCATTTTCAACCACGGCCTGGCCGGCGCGCTTGGCGCCTGGATCACCTCCCTGCTCACGCCCGAAGTGCTGCGCTGGGTGCTGGGCCTGTCCTTCCTCGGCATGGCCGCCTGGACCCTGGTGCCGGACAAGATCGAGGACGATGAAACCAATATCGCCGGCCGTTTCGGCGTCTTCGGCGCTACCCTGGTCACCTTCTTCCTGGCCGAGATGGGCGACAAGACGCAGGTCGCCACCGTGGCCATGGCCGCCCACTACCCGGACCCGCTGATGGTGGTGGCCGGCACCACGCTCGGCATGCTGATCGCCGACGTGCCGGCGGTTTTCGCGGGCGATAAACTGGCCGCGAAAATTCCCCTCAAGCTGGTGCACGGCATCGCCGCCGCCATGTTCGCGGCCCTTGGCCTGGCGACCCTGCTCGGCATGGGCGCCCGCTTCGGGCTGTAAGCGCTACAATCGCCTCTTTCCCCCGGAGGTGATGCCATGATGCGTGCGATCGAAATCCAGAAACCCGGCGCGGCCGATGTGCTGCGTTTGTGCGAGCGCCCGCTGCCGGTGGCGAAGGAGGGCGAGCTGCGCATCCGCGTGCACGCGGCCGGCATCAACCGGCCGGACGTGTTCCAGCGCATGGGCAGCTACGCGCCGCCGCCTGGCGCCACCGATATCCCAGGCCTGGAAGTGGCGGGGGAGATCGTCGATGGCGACCTGGCTGCCAGCGGATTCAAGATCGGCGACATGGTGTGCGCCCTGGTGCAGGGCGGCGGCTACGCGGAATACGTGACGGCTCCCGTGGAGCAGGTGCTGCCGGTGCCGCGCGGCCTGTCGCCGCTGGAGGCAGCCTCGCTGCCGGAGACTTTCTTCACCGTCTGGAGCAACGTCTTCGACCGCGCCGGGCTGGGCCGGGGCGAGACCCTGCTGGTGCAGGGCGGGACCTCGGGCATTGGCGTGACGGCGATCCAGCTCGCGCGGGCGCTTGGCCACCGCGTGTTCGCCACGGCGGGCAGCGATGAGAAGGCGCGGGCGTGCGAAGCGCTGGGGGCGGCGCGCGGCATCAATTACCGCACCGAGGATTTCGCGGCGGTAGTGCGCGAACTGACCGGCGATACCGGCGTCGACGTGATCCTCGACATGGTGGGCGGCGACTACCTGCCGCGCGAGATCAGTTGCCTGGCCGATGATGGCCGCATTGCCATCATCGCGCTGCTGGGCGGTGCCAAGGGCACGCTGGACATGGGGCAGGTGCTGAAGCGCCGCCTGACCATTACCGGCTCCACGCTGCGTCCGCGCTCGGTCGCCTTCAAGGGCGCCATCGCGCGCCAGCTGCGCGAAAAAGCCTGGCCGCTGATCGAGGCAGGCGATATCAAGCCTGTCATTTATGAGAGCTTCCCGCTGGAGCAGGCCGCCAAGGCGCATGCGCTGATGGAGAGCAGCAACCATGTGGGCAAGATCATGCTGCAGGTAATTTAAGGCCCGTCAATCGAAGGCGGAGGCAACTGCCGCCGCCAGCCAGCCAAGGAATATCGTGGCGGCGGCGAGGATGCTCATCAAGAGCCAATAAATGCCGCCGGCATAGCCGGCCTGCGGCAGCTTGATCATGCCGAACATGGCCCCGGTTGCCGCAAGCGGCAGCAGGAGCAGGGCGCCTACCAGGTAATGGCGAAATTCGCGCTTGCCTGGCCCGTGGCGCCGGTCCATGCAAAGCTGTGCCAGTAATGCCCATGCAAGGATCAGGGTGCAGACGGTCGCCAGCAGGGCGAGGCTGCCGGACCCGTTGTCAGCAGCCAACGCTATTGCGCCGGCAATAATGGAGAGCGGCAGTGCCAGGGTAAAGCCGAAAGAGATGTCAAAAATATTATTTTTCATAGGGCGCGGAGTCTAGCGTTTGACCCGACTTTAAGGCGCACGCTACAATTACGGGTTATTAAAAATTAAGCTACTATGCGCCGCAAACTCGTCATCGGTAACTGGAAAATGAACGGCAGCCTTGCCGCCAACACTACCCTGTTGGCAGGTATCAAGGCTGGCCTGGGTGATGCAAAGGCCGATACCGCGGTCTGCGTCCCAGCCCCGTATCTGGCACAATGTCAGGCTGAACTCACCGGCAGCGCGCTTGCCTGGGGTTCGCAGGATGTGTCCGCCCATGCGTCGGGCGCCTTCACGGGCGAGATCTCGGCAGCGATGCTGCTCGATTTCGGCAGCAAATTCGCCCTCGTCGGTCACTCCGAGCGCCGCTCCTATCACAAGGAAAGCAGCGCCCTGGTCGCCCAGAAGGCGCTGGCTGCCGTGAACGCCGGCCTGGTGCCGGTGGTTTGCGTCGGCGAGACGCTGGACCAGCGCGATGCCGGCAAGACCGCCGATGTGGTGGGCGAGCAGCTGGATGCCGTGCTGGAGGTGCTGGGCGCCGGGCAGCTGGCAAAGATTGTGCTGGCGTACGAGCCCGTCTGGGCGATCGGCACCGGCAAGACCGCCACCCCGGAAATGGCGCAGGAAGTGCATGCACTGCTGCGCGCCCGGGTGGCGCAGAAGGATGCGGCGTCTGCCGCCGGCATGCAGATCCTGTATGGCGGCAGCATGAAGCCGGACAACGCCAAGGAATTGTTGGCCCAGCCGGATATCGATGGCGGCCTGATTGGCGGTGCGGCACTGAAGGCGGCGGATTTCCTCGCCATCATCGCTGCTGCATAAGCAGGACAATTTTATTATTTAAGGAATAGCATGAACTCTTTGTTCAATCTGGTTATCGTAGTGCAGGTCATTTCCGCCGTGGCGATCATCGGCCTGGTATTGCTGCAGCATGGCAAGGGTGCCGATATGGGCGCGGCCTTCGGCTCGGGCGCTTCCGGCAGCCTGTTTGGCGCCTCCGGCTCCTCCAACTTCCTGTCGAAGTCGACCGCACTGGCGGCGGCGATTTTCTTCGGCGCCACCCTGGGCCTGTCGGTCCTGGCCAGCAAGGGCAATGTTTCGGCCGGCGCCGGCGTGATGGATAACGTCAAGGCTCCAGCAGCGGCACCTGCGCCAGTCGCCGGCGCGGCAGCGATCCCTTCCGCCGCTCCAGCGCCTGCTCCTGCTGCTCCAGCGGCTGCAACCCCGGCCCCGGTTGAGGCTCCAGCTGCATCCGCACCGGCTGCTTCGGCGCCTGCGGCAGCCGCTCCGGCTGCTTCGCCAGCGAAGTAAAACTGGCAACTTTGAACTTTTTGCCGTTTTTCTTCTTGATTGTGCGCAATGTGCATTAACAAAGCGACGATCACAGTGTAGAATAGCGGCCTATTGCCGACGTGGTGAAATTGGTAGACACGCTATCTTGAGGGGGTAGTGGCGCAAGCTGTACGAGTTCGAGTCTCGTCGTCGGCACCAAAAAAGATCAAAAGCCAGCAGGTCGTTTGAATCATAGATTCAGTGGCTTAGCTGGTTTTTTTACGAGGATGTGTCGTTTGATCCTGGTCTCAGCATTAAGTGATTGGGGTCGAGCGTATTTCAATAAAGCTGCTTACCCATCGTGAACCTCGAAAATTACTTCCCCGTCCTGTTGTTCCTTCTCGTCGGCATTGGTGTCGGCGTAGTCCCGCAAGTGCTGGGCCATATCCTTGGCCCGAACAAGCCTGATGCGGCCAAGCTTTCCCCATTCGAGTGCGGCTTCGAAGCTTTCGAAGACGCGCGCATGAAATTCGACGTGCGTTACTACCTCGTCGCAATTCTGTTCATTCTGTTCGACCTTGAAACTGCATTCTTCTTCCCATGGGGCGTCTCCATGCGTGAACTGGGCTGGCAGGGTTACGTGACGATGATGGTGTTCATCGCCGAATTCGTGGTCGGTTTTTGGTATATCTGGAAGAAAGGTGCCCTTGATTGGGAATAAGCCATGTCTATTGAAGGCGTATTTAACGAAGGCTTCATCACCACTACCTTTGATACGGTAATCAACTGGGCGCGTACGGGTTCGATGTACCCGATGACGTTCGGTCTGGCTTGCTGTGCAGTGGAGATGATGCATGCTGGTGCTGCCCGTTACGACCTGGAGCGTTTCGGTTTCATGTTCCGTCCGTCGCCACGTCAGTCCGACGTGATGATCGTGGCAGGCACCCTGTGCAACAAGATGGCCCCTGCGCTGCGCAAGGTCTACGACCAGATGCCGGATCCGCGCTGGGTGATCTCCATGGGTTCCTGCGCCAACGGCGGCGGCTACTACCACTACTCGTACTCCGTGGTGCGCGGTTGCGACCGTATCGTGCCGGTCGACGTGTACGTGCCGGGCTGCCCGCCGACTGCGGAAGCACTGCTGTACGGCATCCTGCAGCTGCATAACAAGATCAAGAAGACCAACACGATCGCGCGGTAAGACCTTATGAACACACATCTGCAAACACTGGTCTCCGCCCTCGAGCAAAAGCTGGGCGAGCGGGCCTCCATCGTCATCGCGCTGGGCGAAGTGACGATTACAGTCAAATCTGGGGACTACTACCAGGTAATGCAAGAGCTGCGCGACGACGCAGCTTTGCGTTTTGATACGCTGATCGACTTGTGCGGCGTTGACTACTCGACCTACGGTGAAGGCACCTGGGACGGCCTGCGCTTCGCAGCCGTGACCCACCTGCTGTCCGTGGAAAAAAACTGGCGCCTGCGCGTGCGCGTGTTCGCGTCGGACGAAGACTTGCCTATCGTGGCCTCCGTGACCACGATCTGGCGCGCCGCCAACTGGTTCGAGCGCGAAGCGTTCGACCTGTTCGGCATTATTTTCGAAGGCCACAACGACCTGCGCCGCATCCTGACCGACTATGGTTTCATCGGCCACCCATTCCGCAAGGACTTCCCAGTGTCGGGCTACGTTGAAATGCGCTATGACCAGGAACAGAAGCGCGTTGTCTATCAGCCTGTGACCATCGAGCCGCGCGAAAACGTGCCGCGCGTGATCCGCGAAGAAAACTACGGGAAGTAAGAAATGGCTGAAATTAAGAATTACACCCTGAACTTTGGTCCGCAGCACCCTGCAGCGCACGGCGTGCTGCGCCTGGTGCTGGAGCTGGACGGTGAAGTGATCCAGCGCGCCGATCCGCATATCGGCCTGCTGCACCGCGCTACCGAAAAGCTGGCCGAACAGAAGACCTACCTGCAATCCGTGCCTTACATGGATCGCCTGGACTACGTGTCCATGATGTCCAACGAGCACGCCTACGTGATGGCGATCGAGAAGCTGCTGGGCCTGGAAGTGCCGGTGCGCGCGCAGTACATCCGCGTGATGTTCGACGAAATCACCCGCCTGCTGAACCACCTGCTGTGGCTGGGCGCGCACGCGCTGGACGTGGGCGCAATGGGCCCGTTCCTGTACGCTTTCCGCGACCGCGAAGACCTGATGGACTGCTACGAAGCCGTTTCCGGCGCGCGTATGCACGCGGCCTACTACCGCCCGGGCGGCGTGTATCGCGACCTGCCGGACTCGATGCCGCAGTACAAGGCATCGCTGATCCGCAACGCGAAAGCGCTGGCCGAGCGTAACGAAAACCGCCAGGGTTCCCTGCTGGACTTCGTGGAAGACTTCACCAAGCGCTTCCCGACCTATGTCGACGAATACGAGACCCTGCTGACCGACAACCGTATCTGGAAACAGCGTACCGTCGGCGTGGGCGTGGTGTCGCCGGAAGATGCGAAGGCCATGGGCTTCACCGGCGCCATGCTGCGCGGCTCGGGCATCGCCTGGGACGTGCGCAAGAAGCAGCCGTACGAAGTCTATGACAAGATGGACTTCGACATCCCGATCGGCACCAACGGCGACTGCTACGACCGCTACCTGGTGCGTATCGAAGAGATGCGCCAGTCGAACAAGATCATCAAACAGTGCGTCGCATGGCTGAAAGCCAATCCAGGTCCTGTCATGACCAGCAACCGCAAGGTCGCTCCGCCTAACCGCGTGGACATGAAGACCAATATGGAATCGCTGATCCACCACTTCAAGCTGTTCACCGAAGGCTTCCACGTGCCGCCGGGCGAAGCGTACAGCGCGGTGGAACACCCGAAAGGCGAATTCGGCATCTACCTGATCTCCGATGGCGCCAACAAGCCATACCGTATGAAGATCCGTGCACCGGGCTTTGCCCACCTGCAGGGGCTGGACGAAATGTCGCGCGGCCACATGATCGCCGACGCCGTGACCATCATCGGTACCCAGGACATCGTTTTCGGTGAAATCGACCGCTAAGGGCAAGAAATGCTGTTATCCCAAGAATGCTATAAAAAAATCGACCGCGAGTTGGCCAAGTATCCGGCCGACCAGCGCCAGTCGGCCGTGATGGCCTCGCTGGCCCACGCCCAGGTTGAACTGGGCTGGCTGTCGCCAGAAACCATGAAGGAAATCGCGGACTACATCCGCATGCCGGCCATCGCCGTGCAGGAAGTTGCGACTTTCTACAATATGTACAACCTGAAGCCGGTCGGCAAGCACAAGATCACCGTGTGCACCAACCTGCCTTGCGCACTGTCGGGCGGCGTGAAAGCTGCCGAGCACCTGAAGGCCAAACTGGGCATCGACTTCCGCGGCACCACCGAAGACGGTGCGTTCACGCTGATGGAAGGGGAGTGCATGGGCGCCTGCGGCGACGCACCGGTACTGCTGGTCAATAACCACCGCATGTGTTCCCACATGAGCAACGACAAACTGGACTCATTGATAAATGAGCTGAACCACGGAGTGGCGGAATGACCTCCCTGCACGATCGACACATCAATCCGCTGATCCTGAAGGATCTGAACGGCGACAACTGGCGCCTGGCCGACTACGTCAAACGCGGTGGTTACTCCGCGCTGCGCCGCATCATCGAAGAGAAGATCGCGCCGGAAGCGATCATCGCCGATTTGAAGACCTCCGGCCTGCGCGGCCGCGGCGGTGCGGGTTTCCCGACCGGCCTGAAATGGTCCTTCATGCCGCGCCAGTTCCCTGGCCAGAAATACCTCGTCTGCAACACCGACGAAGGCGAACCGGGTACGTTCAAGGACCGCGACATCATTCGCTACAATCCGCATTCGCTGATCGAAGGCATGGCCATCGGCGCCTACGCGATGGGCATCACCGTGGGCTACAACTACATCCACGGCGAGATCTTCCAGGACTACCTGCGCTTTGAAGAAGCGCTGGAAGAGGCGCGTGCCGCCGGCTTCCTGGGCGACAAGATCATGGGTTCGGACTTCAGCTTCCAGCTGCACGCCCACCATGGCTACGGTGCCTACATCTGCGGCGAAGAAACCGCGCTGCTGGAATCGCTGGAAGGCAAGAAAGGCCAGCCGCGCTTCAAGCCGCCTTTCCCGGCGTCGTTCGGCCTGTACGGCAAGCCGACCACCATCAACAACACCGAGACTTTCGCGGCCGTTCCGTTCATCCTGAACATCGGCGCCGAAAACTACCTCGGCCTGGGCAAGCCTAACAACGGCGGCACCAAGATCTTCTCGATCTCGGGCGACGTTGAGCGTCCAGGCAACTACGAAGTCCCGCTCGGCACGCCGTTTGCCAAGCTGATGGAACTGGCCGGCGGTATGCGCGGCGGCAAGAAGATCAAGGCCGTGATCCCTGGCGGTTCGTCCGCTCCGGTGATCCGCGGCGAGATCATGATGCAGACCGACCTCGATTACGATTCGATCGCCAAAGCCGGCTCCATGCTGGGTTCGGGCGCCGTGATCGTGATGGACGAGACGCGCTGCATGGTGAAAGCCCTGGAACGCCTGTCCTACTTCTACTTTGAAGAGTCGTGCGGCCAGTGCACCCCGTGCCGTGAAGGCACCGGCTGGATGTACCGCATGATCCACCGTATCGAGAACGGCCAGGGCCGTCCTTCGGACCTGGACATGCTGAATTCCATCGCCGACAACATCCAGGGCCGCACTATCTGCGCGCTGGGCGATGCTGCCGCTATGCCGGTCCGCGCCTTCGTCAAGCAGTTCCGCGAAGAATTTGAATATCACGTCGAACACAAGCACTGTCTGGTGCCTGTATCGGCTTACTAAGCTGCGATTATCATGGTTGAAATCGAAATTGACGGCAAAAAGGTAGAAGTCCCTGCGGGTAGCATGGTGATGGACGCCGCCAACAAGCTGGGTACCTACATCCCGCACTTCTGCTATCACAAGAAATTGTCGATCGCTGCAAACTGCCGTATGTGCCTGGTCGAAGTTGAGAAGGCGCCCAAGCCTTTGCCAGCATGCGCCACGCCGGTATCGGCTGGCATGATTGTGAAGTCCGCCTCCGACAAGGCTGTGCAAGCACAGAAGTCGGTGATGGAATTCCTGCTGATTAACCACCCGCTGGATTGCCCGATCTGCGACCAGGGCGGTGAGTGCCAGCTGCAGGACTTGGCCGTAGGTTACGGCAAGATGGAGTCCCGCTACGAAGAAGAGAAGCGCGTGGTGCCGCCGAAGGCCGGCAGCGCGCTGGTGGCGATGGAAGAAATGTCGCGCTGCATCCACTGCACCCGCTGCGTGCGCTTTGGCCAGGAAGTGGCCGGCGTGATGGAGCTGGGCATGCTGGGCCGCGGCGAGCATTCCGAGATCACCACCTTCGTGGGCGAAGCGGTGAGCTCCGAAATGTCGGGCAATATGATCGACCTGTGCCCGGTCGGCGCGCTGACCTCGCGTCCGTTCCGCTACAGCGCCCGTACCTGGGAATTGTCGCGCCGCAAATCGGTCTCCCCGCACGACTCCACCGGCGCCAACCTGATCGTGCAAGTGAAGCAGGGCTCCGTGAAGCGCGTGCTGCCATTCGAAAACGACGACGTCAACGAATGCTGGATTTCCGACAAGGACCGCTACTCCTACGAAGCGCTGGAAAGCGCCGAGCGCCTGGCCAAGCCAATGCTGAAGCAGGGCGGCGAATGGAAAGAAGTTGAATGGCAGGTCGCGCTGGAGTACGTGGCGCACGGCCTGAAGAACATCAAGCATGAACACGGCGCCGACTCGCTGGCCGCATACGCGACCGCGCATTCGACCGTGGAAGAGCTGACCCTGCTGAAGAAGCTGATGCACGGCGTAGGTTCGGAGAACGTCGACTTCCGCCTGCGCCAGTCCGACTTCGCGCTGGACGGCGAAGTGAAGCCGTGGCTGGGCATGCCGATCGCTGAACTGAGCACCCTGCAACGCGTGTTCGTGATCGGTTCCTTCCTGCGCAAGGACCATCCGCTGTTCGCAACCCGCATCCGTGCGGCCGTGAAAGCCGGCGGCAAGCTCTCCGTGCTGCATGGCTCGAACGACGAAAACCTGATCACCACCGCCAACAAGATCATCGCTGCGCCGACCGACTGGCTGGCCGCGCTGTCCGGCGTGGTTGCCGCCGTGGCGAAAGCCAAGGGCGTGGCCGCTCCGGCCGGCTTCGAAGGTATTGTCGCTTCCGCGACAGCCGATGCCGTCGCCGAATCGCTGATCGGCGGCGAGCGCAAGGCGGTCTTCCTGGGTAACGTCGCAGTGGCGCATCCGCAAGCGTCGAAGCTGCACGCCGCCGCGCAGTGGATCGCGGAGCAGACCGGCGCCAAGCTGGGCTACCTGACCGAAGCTGCCAACACCGTTGGCGGCTACCTGGTTGGCGCCACCGCGAAGAACGCTGCTCCAGCCTTCGCCGTGCAGAAGAAAGCCTACGTGCTGCTGAACGCCGAGCCGGAACTGGACGCTGCCAACCCGCAGGCTGCCAAGACCGCGCTGAACGCCGCCGACATGGTGGTCGTGATGTCGGCCTTCAAGCATGGCATGGACTATGCCGACGTGCTGCTGCCGGTCGCTCCGTTTGCCGAGACTTCCGGTTCCTTCGTCAACGCCGAAGGCCGCCTGCAGTCCTTCAACGGCACCGTCAAGCCGATGGGCGATGCCCGTCCGGCCTGGAAAGTGCTGCGCGTCCTGGGCAACATCCTGGGCCTGGGCGGTTTCGACTACGAAACTTCGGAATCGATCCGCGACGAACTGTTCGAAAAGGGCGCCTCCGACCTGTCCGCCAAGCTGTCGAACGTGTCGCGCAAGGCTGCAGTTGCCGGCGTGCCGTTCACGGCAACCGGCTTGCAGCGCCTGGCCGACGTGCCGATCTACTTCGCTGACGCCATGGCGCGCCGCTCCGGCCCGCTGCAGGCGACTAGCGACGCTGCCGCGCCTAAAGCCTACCTGTCTACTGCCACCGCGCAGCAGATCGGCGTGAAGGCCGGCGACAAGGTTGAAGTCAAGCAGGGTTCCGGCTTTGCGATCCTGGAAGCCACCATCGACGCCGGCCTGCCAGCGAACGTGGTGCGCGTGTCCGCCGCCCATGCATCGACTTCGATGCTGGGCGCGATGTTCGGTGACATCACCGTTGCTAAAGCAGGGGAGGGCAAATAATGGCTCTGCCAGAAATGATTGATTCGATTAAGGTAATGGGCGAGGCCAACCTCGGCACCTTCTGGCCGTTCGTCTGGACCATGGCCAAGATCCTGTGCGTGACCCTGCCCCTGATGGGCCTGGTCGCCTACCTGACCCTGTGGGAGCGTAAGCTCCTCGGCTGGATCCAGATCCGTATCGGCCCGAACCGCGTGGGCCCGAACGGCCTGCTGCAGCCGATCGCCGACGCACTGAAACTGCTGTTCAAAGAGATCATCGTCCCGACCAAGTCGAACAAGTCCCTGTTCTTCATCGGTCCTGTGATGACCATCATGCCGGCTCTGGCTTGCTGGGCGGTGGTGCCGTTCGCCCCGGGCGCTGCCCTGGCCGACGTCAACGCCGGCCTGCTGCTGATCATGGCAATCGCCTCGATGGAGGTGTACGGCATCATCATCGCCGGCTGGTCCGCCAACTCGAAGTACTCCTTCATGGGCGCGATGCGCGCATCGGCGCAGATGGTGTCCTACGAAATCGCCATGGGCTTCGCCCTGGTGATCGTGCTGATGGTTTCCGGGTCGCTGAACCTGTCGGAAATCGTGGCCGGCCAGCAGAAGGGCACCATGGCATCCATGGGCCTGAACCTGCTGTCGTGGAACTGGCTGCCGCTGCTGCCGATCTTCGTCGTGTACCTGGTGTCCGGCCTGGCCGAATGCAACCGTCACCCGTTCGACGTGGTGGAAGGCGAATCCGAGATTGTCGGCGGCCACATGGTCGAATACGGCGGCATGGCTTACGCCATGTTCTTCCTGGCGGAATACGCCAACATGATCCTGATCTCGCTGCTGGCGTCGATCATGTTCCTGGGTGGCTGGTCCGCCCCGATCGCAGCGCTGGAATTCGGCGGCGTGTTCGGCGGCTTCTTCTGGCTGTTCATCAAGACCTTCTTCATCGTATCGCTGTTCATCTGGACGCGCGGCACCTTCCCGCGTTACCGCTATGACCAGATCATGCGTTTGGGCTGGAAAGTGTTCATCCCGCTGACCCTGGCATACCTGGTGTTCGTGGCGACGTGGATGCAGACCTCCTGGAATATTTGGAAGTAAGAGAGCGAATACAGAATGGACCGATTGAAAGATTTCTTCGGCAGCTTCTTGCTGACCGAACTGTTCAAGGGGATGGCGCTGACTGGCAAATACATGTTTGCCAAGAAGATCACCGTCCAGTTCCCTGAAGAGAAAACCCCGATCTCGCCGCGTTTCCGCGGCCTGCACGCCCTGCGCCGCTACCCGAACGGCGAAGAGCGCTGCATCGCCTGCAAACTGTGCGAAGCAGTTTGCCCGGCGATGGCGATCACCATCGAGTCGGAGCAGCGTGACGACGGCAGCCGCCGTACCACGCGCTACGACATCGACCTGACCAAGTGCATCTTCTGCGGCTTCTGCGAAGAATCCTGCCCGGTGGACTCGATTGTCGAGACGCACGTACTGGAATACCACGGCGAAAAACGCGGTGACCTGTACTACACCAAAGAGATGCTGCTGGCCGTAGGCGACCGCTACGAAGCGGAAATCGCGGCTAACCGCGCGGCTGATGCCAAGTACCGCTGATCGCCGAGGCTAATAAAATGAACTTCACTTCTATTTTGTTCTACGTGTTCGCTGCCATCCTGGTGCTGGCATCGCTGCGCGTGATTACCGCCCGCAACCCGGTGCAAGCAGCGCTGTTCCTGGTGCTGGCCTTCTTCCAGGCGGCCGGCATCTGGATGCTGCTGAAAGCGGAATTCCTGTCCATCGTGCTGGTGCTGGTGTACGTCGGCGCCGTCATGGTCCTGTTCCTGTTCGTCGTCATGATGATCGACATCGACATGGACAAGCTGCGCGCGGGCTTCTGGAATTACCTGCCGATCGCTTCCATCGTCGGCGGCGTGATCGTGCTGGAAATGGCTGCCGTGATCTGGCGCTCGTTCCCGTCCACCGGCACCGCTGTGCCTGAGGCGGCCAACAGCATCGGCCAGACCAAGGCGCTGGGCCTGAAGATCTACACCGAGTACGTCTACGCGTTTGAAATCGCGGCGGTGGTGCTGCTGGTGGCAATCGTTGCCGCCGTCGCCCTGACCCTGCGCAAGCGCAAAGACACCAAGGCTATCGACCCGGGCGTCGCCGTCCGCGTCAAGCGCAATGACCGCCTGAAGATCGTGAAGATGGACGCTGTCGTCCACGCTCCGGTCGCAGCTGCGGAAACGAAGGAGGCACCATGACTTTATCCCTGGCTCATTACCTGGTCCTGGGCGCGATCCTGTTCGCGATCTCGATCGTCGGTATTTTCCTGAACCGCAAGAACGTCATCGTCCTGCTGATGGCCATCGAACTGATGCTGCTGGCAGTGAACATGAACTTCATCGCGTTCTCGCACTACCTGGGCGACGCGGCCGGGCAGATCTTCGTCTTCTTCATCCTGACCGTGGCGGCTGCCGAATCGGCAATCGGCCTTGCGATCCTGGTGGTGATGTTCCGTAACCTGGACACCATCAACGTGGAAGACCTGGACAGCCTCAAAGGCTAAGTTAAAACCTCGAAAAATAGATAAGGTAAATCATGACGGGGCAACTTAACCCAACCCTCCTTCTGGCCGTTCCGCTGGCGCCATTGGCAGGTTCCGCAATCGCGGGCCTGCTGGGCACCAAGTTCTTCGGCAATGTCGTCGGCCGCAAGGTGTCGCATAGCGCGACCATCCTGGGCGTGCTGATCGCTTTCCTGATCTCGTTCCAGACCCTGCTGCAGGTGATGGATGGCGCCACCTTCAACGGCGACATCTACCGCTGGATGACCGTGGGCAGCGTCAAGCTGGCCGTCGGTTTCCAGATCGACGCGCTGACGGCAATGATGATGAACGTGGTGACCTTCGTGTCGCTGATGGTTCACATCTACACCATCGGCTACATGGCTGAAGACGAAGGCTACAACCGCTTCTTCTCCTACATCTCGCTGTTCACCTTCTCGATGCTGATGCTGGTGATGTCGAACAACTTCCTGCAGCTGTTCTTCGGCTGGGAAGCTGTGGGCCTGGTGTCCTACCTGCTGATCGGTTTCTGGTACACCCGCCCGACCGCGATCTTTGCCAACATGAAGGCCTTCCTGGTCAACCGTGTGGGCGACTTCGGCTTCATCCTGGGCATTGGCCTGATCCTGGCTTACACCGGTTCCATGGACTACCAGGAAGTGTTCGCCAGGAAGGACGTGCTGGTCAACGGCACCCTGCCAGGCTTCGGCTGGGCGCTGATCTCGGTGGCCTGTATCTGCCTGTTCATCGGCGCCATGGGCAAGTCGGCGCAGTTCCCGCTGCACGTCTGGCTGCCTGACTCGATGGAAGGCCCGACCCCGATCTCGGCACTGATTCACGCGGCAACCATGGTTACCGCCGGTATCTTCATGGTGACCCGCATGTCGCCGCTGTTCGAAATGTCGGACGCCGCACTGTCGTTCATCCTGGTAATCGGCTCGATTACCGCGCTGTTCATGGGCTTCATGGGCATCATCCAGAACGACATCAAGCGCGTGGTTGCTTACTCGACCCTGTCGCAGCTGGGCTACATGACCGTGGCGCTGGGCGCCTCCGCCTACTCGGTAGCGGTGTTCCACCTGATGACCCACGCGTTCTTCAAGGCACTGCTGTTCCTGGGCGCCGGCGCTGTCATCATGGCGATGCACCACGACCAGGACATCCGCAATATGGGCGGCCTGAAGAAGTACCTGAAGATCATCTGGATTACCTCGCTGCTGGGCTCCCTGGCGCTGATCGGTACCCCGTTCTTCTCCGGCTTCTACTCGAAGGACATGATCATCGAAGCGGTGCATGCCACCCACCTGCCGGGCGCTGGCTTTGCCAACTTCGCCGTGCTGGCCGGCGTGTTCGTGACCGCGTTCTATTCCTTCCGTATGTACTTCGTCGTGTTCCACGGCCCGGAGAACTTCGGCAAGGAACACCACCACGACCACGATTCGCACCACGCTGACGAAGCCGAAGAGGACGACCACGGCCACCATGGCCTGGCTCCAGGCGAGAAGCCGCATTCGCCAGGCCTGGTAGTGACCCTGCCGCTGATCCTGCTGGCCATCCCGTCCGTCGTTATCGGCGCGATCGCGATCAAGCCGATGCTGTTCGGTGATTTCTTCAAGGACGTGATCTTCGTCGGCGAGAACCACGGCGCGATGGAAGCGCTGCACCACCACTTCACCGGCTGGGCCGAGATGGCGCTGCATTCGGTCATGACCCTGCCACTGTGGCTGGCGATTGCAGGCGTGGCTTCGGCTTACTACTGCTACATGGTCAATCCAAAGGTCCCTGCCTGGTTCTACGCGAAGTTCAAGTTCCTGCACACCCTGCTGGATAACAAGTACTACATGGACAAGTTCAACGAGGCTGTCTTCGCCAAGGGCGCACGCCTGCTGGGCGAGGGCCTGTGGGCAGCGGGCGACCGCGCCATCATCGATGGCCTGCTGGTGAACGGTTCGGCGAAGATGGTGGGCTGGTTCTCCAGCATCACCAAGGTGTTCCAGACCGGCTACATCTATCACTACGCCTTCGTGATGATCATCGGTATCCTGGGCTTCCTGGTGTACTTCCTGCCGTTTTGGCACGCTTAACAGCTGACGCAAAAGAGATAACAAATGCAGTCAACGATTAATACTCTACCTCCTTACCTCAGCCTGTCGATCTGGGTACCGATCGTCTTCGGCCTGATCGTACTGGCCATCGGCCGCGATTCGCGTGCCGGCATGGTGCGCGTGCTGTCGCTGGTAGGCGCCCTGGTATCCCTGGTGCCGACCATCCCGCTGATGACGCAGTTCGACAAAGCGGCGCATGGCATGCAGTTCGTCGAGAAGGCGGCCTGGATCGACCGCTTCAACATCTTCTACTCGCTGGGCATTGACGGCCTGTCGATGTGGTTCATCCCGCTGACCGCCTTCATCACCATCATCGTGGTGATCTCGGCATGGGAAGTGATCACCGAACGCGTGGCGCAGTACATGGGCGCTTTCCTGATCCTGTCGGGCCTGATGATCGGCGTGTTCGCCGCCATGGACGGCCTGCTGTTCTACTTCTTCTTCGAAGCGACCCTGATCCCGATGTACATCATCATCGGCGTCTGGGGTGGTGCCAACCGCATCTACGCAGCGTTCAAGTTCTTCCTGTACACCTTCTTCGGCTCGCTGCTGACGCTGGTTGCCATCATCTACCTGTACAACAAGTCCGGTAGCTTCAGCATCCTGGACTGGCACAAACTGCCGCTGACCATGGGCGAGCAGGTCGCGATCTTCTTCGCCTTCTTCATGGCCTTCGCCGTGAAGGTGCCGATGTTCCCGGTCCACACCTGGCTGCCGGACGTCCACGTGGAAGCGCCGACCGGCGGTTCCGCCGTGCTGGCCGCGATCATGCTGAAGCTGGGTGCCTACGGTTTCCTGCGATTCTCGCTGCCCATCGTGCCTGACGCGTCGCACAAGCTGGCTCCGTTCGTCATCGTGCTGTCGCTGATCGCCGTGATCTACATCGGCCTGGTGGCCCTGGTGCAGAAAGACATGAAGAAACTGGTGGCGTATTCGTCCATCGCGCACATGGGCTTCGTGACCCTGGGCTTCTTCATGTTCAACGAGATGGCAGTGCAGGGCGGTATCGTGCAGATGGTGTCGCACGGCTTCATCTCCGGCGCAATGTTCCTGTGCATCGGTGTACTGTACGACCGCATGCACTCGCGCCAGATCGCCGACTACGGTGGCGTCGTGAACAAGATGCCCAAGTTTGCCGCGCTGTTCATCCTGTTCTCCATGGCTAACTGCGGCCTGCCTGCCACCTCCGGCTTTGTGGGCGAGTTCATGGTGATCCTGGGCGCCGTACAGTTCAACTTCGTGACCGGTATCCTGGCGGCGACCGCCCTGATCTTCGGCGCGGCGTACTCGCTGTGGATGGCCAAGCGCGTGATCTTCGGCGCTATCACCAACCCGCACGTGGAAGAACTGACCGACGTTAACAACCGCGAGTTCCTGATGCTGGGCATCCTGGCGATCGCTGTGCTGGTGATGGGCCTGTACCCGGCGCCGTTCACGGACGTGATGCAGGTTTCCGTGGCTGACCTGCTGGCGCATGCTGCTCAAAGCAAGCTGCCAGTCGTGGCCCCTTGATTGCAGATAGGACCAAGTTTTCATGAATACCACTAACCTGATCCCGCTCTACGCAGAAGTCTTTCTGCTGATCGCCGCTTCGGCGATCCTGCTGATCGACATGTTCCTGGCAGAGGGCAAACGTGCGATCACTTACATGCTGACGCTGGCCACCCTGGTCGGCGCGGCCTTCTTCAGCTTTGCCGACTACACGGCCGGCAGCACGGTGTACGCGTTCTCGAACATGTTCATCAGCGACCCGATGGGCAACCTGCTGAAGCTGTTCTCCTACCTGGCCACGGCGATGACGCTGGTGTATGCACGCCAGTACTCCACCGACCGCGGCATGATGGGCGGTAACCTGGGCGGCGAGTTCTACGTCCTGGCGCTGTTCTCCCTGCTGGGCCAGATGGTGATGATCTCGGCCAACAATTTCCTGACCATCTACCTGGGCCTGGAACTGATGTCGCTGTCGCTGTATGCGCTGGTGGCCCTGCGCCGCGACGACGCCCGCGCGACCGAAGCTGCGATGAAGTACTTCATCCTGGGCGCGCTGGCTTCCGGCTTCCTGCTGTATGGCATGTCGATGCTGTACGGCGCGACCGGCTCGCTGGACATCTCGCGCGTGGCTGCCGTGGTCGGCTCCGGTACCGTCAACCCGACCATCCTGACCTTCGGCCTGGTGTTCGTGGTGGCTGGCCTGGCCTTCAAACTGGGCGCCGTGCCATTCCATATGTGGGTTCCGGACGTCTACCAGGGCGCCCCAACCGGCGTGACCCTGCTGCTGGGCGGCGCACCGAAGCTGGCGACCTTCGCCATCTGCGTACGCCTGCTGGTGGAAGGCATGCTGCCGATGGCATTCGACTGGCAGCAGATGCTGATGATCCTGGCCGTACTGTCGCTGGCTATCGGCAACCTGACCGCGATCGCACAGACCAACCTGAAGCGCATGCTGGCTTACTCCACCATCGCGCAAATGGGCTTCGTTCTGCTGGGCCTGATGGCAGGCGTCGTTGGCGGCCACGATACCACCCATGCTGCCGCTGCCTACTCGGCTTCCATGTACTACGCGATCACCTACGTGATGACCACTGTCGGCTCGTTCGGCCTGATCATGGTACTGGCGCGCCAGGGCTTCGAAGCGGAGGAAATCGACGACTTCAAGGGCCTGTCCAAGCGCAGCCCGGCCTACGCGCTGCTGATGTCCGTGCTGATGTTCTCGCTGGCCGGCGTGCCGCCGATGATGGGCTTCGCCGCCAAGTTCGCGGTGCTGCAATCGGTGCTGGCGGGCGGCGCCGTGTGGCTGACCGTGTTCGCCGTGATGTTCTCGCTGGTGGGTGCGTTCTACTACATCCGTATCGTGAAAGTCATGTGGTTCGACGAGCCGGCCGACAGCACTCCGCTGTCCGTCAACAGCGACAAGGGCATCGTGCTGGCACTGAACGGCCTGGCCGTTGTGGTGCTGGGCATGATTCCAGGCCCGCTGCTGAACGCCTGCATGGCAGCCATGCAGAAGACCCTGGCTTCCTGATAGATGGACGTCAATGCGTCATCCTGGCTGGTCATCCTGCTTGCAGTGGTGGCCGCCAACCTGCCTTTTCTGAATGAGAAGGCATTTGCCCTGGTTCCGCTGAGGGCCGCACGCAAGCCATTTTTGCTGCGGCTGGCGGAACTGGCAGTGCTGTATGTCGCCGTCGGCGGCATCGGCATCGCGCTCGAATCCCGCATCGGCACCGCGTTCCCGCAGAACTGGGAGTTCTACTGGGTCGCGGCTTTCGCCTTCCTGGTGTTTGCTTTTCCTGGCTTCGTGGTACGCTACCTGCGTAAACACCACCAGTAAACCGGTAAACCAGGGTCTGACCCAAGGGGCAGACCGCCAACGGTCTCAAAGCCGGAAGGATGGTTTTAGGCCTTTGACTTTTTGCGAAGATCAAAAGCACGCAACCAGCCCCCAGCCGTAAAACCGTTGAGGGTCGGACCCTTGGGTCCGACCCTGGTTTACCGGTTTTAAAAAGCAAACATGGACAAGCACCTAAAAGAAACCAAAATAGACGGCAGCATCGCCTACGACGGCGGCTTCCTCAAAGTACACCGCGACACGGTCAGCCTGCCCGACGGCAAGCACACCAAGCGCGAATACATCCGCCACCCGGGCGCCGTCGTGATCATCCCGGTGCTGGACAACGGCAAGGTGCTGCTGGAACGCCAATACCGCTATCCGAACGACCGCGTCTTCATCGAACTCCCTGCCGGCAAGATCGACCCGGGCGAAGACCCGCTGGCCTGCGCCATGCGCGAGCTGGAAGAAGAAACCGGCTACACAGCCACCGACTGGCAATTCGTCAGCACCATCCACAACGCTATCGCCTATTCGGACGAGCACCTGGACATCTACCTGGCGCGCGGCCTGAGCGCAGGCGAAGTGAAGCTGGACGACGGTGAATTCATCGAAACCATCACCGCCAGCGTGGACGAAATGCTGGACTGGGTCCGCGACGGCAAGATCACCGACGTCAAAACCGTGATCGGCGCCTTCTGGCTCGACAAGCTGCGCTCCGGCGCATGGAAGCTGGATTAAGGCCATGATCGGTTCGCGCAGCCTGTTGCTGGTTGGTGCCCTTGCGGCAAACCAGGCGCAGGCGGCGCAGGTTGAGCGCACCCCATTCCAGATCCGCTGCGAGGACACAATCAGCAAGACGGTCTCGGTGCTGTCGGCGCGCCAGAACGGCTACACCGTCAACACCCAGCTATCGTACAAGCAGCTTTCGGCGATGCGGACCGAAAAGATGCCCGCCACAGGCTATGTGCTGGGCCTGACCCGGACCGAGTCGCGCGTGCAGATCGGCCTCGATGGGCCGATGCTCACCGATCCGGCCAGCGGCTATGAATGCGTGGCGCCGCAGATCAAGGTGCAGCTGACGTATGCGCCGGTGCGCATCTACGTTGGCAACGAGTTCCCGCCCGGGACCTGCGGTTATGCCGAGATCCTGACGCACGAACTGCGGCACATGAATGCGTACATGGACCACCTGGTCAAGGTGGAAGAGGTCGTGCGGTCGGCGCTGGCCCGGCGTTTCGAAGCCAAGCCGCTGTATGCCCCGGCCGGCACCGCACGCTCGGCGCTGGCGCACGAGATCGACAGCGGCTGGCTGCCGTACATCAAGGCCGAAATGGCCAAGGTCGAAGTGCAGCAGGCGCTGATTGATTCGCCGGCCGAATACGCCCGCTTGAGCAAGGCTTGCAACGGCGAGATACAAACAATTTTACGGAAGTCACGTAGCAAAAAATGAAGCGATACTTCGCACTGATTCCTGCCGCCGGCGTTGGCGCCCGAATGGCTGCCGCCAGCCCGAAGCAGTACCTGCCGATCAACGGCGTGCCGATGCTGCAGCACACGCTGGACACCTTCCGCCAGAGCGAACTGATAGCGCACACCTATGTGGTGGTGAGCGCCGGCGACGGCTATATCGATTCCGTCACGCCCGAACTGGGCGTGACGGTCCTGCGCTGTGGCGGCGCCACGCGCATGGAATCGATCCTGAACGGCTTGCGTGCCATGCGCGCCCTGGTTGGCGACGACGACATGGTGCTGGTGCACGATGCCGCGCGCCCTGGCCTGACGACGGCCCTTGTTGCCAGGCTGATTTCCGCAGTCGGCGACCATGAAGGCGGCGGCCTGCTTGCGCTGCCGGTGGTTGACACGGTAAAGTCCACGCGCTCCGGCGCGTTGCAGACCACGCCGCGCGACGGGCTGTGGCTGGCACAGACGCCGCAGATGTTTTCCTATGCGCTGCTGTTGCGCGCCCTGGCGCAGGCGCCGGACCCGAACGCCATCACCGATGATGCCAGCGCGGTCGAGATGCTGGGCTTCTCGCCGAAGCTGGTGGAAGGCCATCCGCGCAATATGAAGGTGACGCTGCCGGCCGACATCGCCATCGCAGAAATGTATTTAGGACAGGATTCAAAATGACGCAACTCCCATTCCGTATCGGCCAGGGCTACGACTCGCACCGCCTGGTTGAAGGCCGCAAGCTGATCCTGGGCGGGGTCGAGATCCCGCACGAGCGCGGCCTGCTCGGGCACTCGGATGCCGACGCGCTGCTGCATGCGATCACCGACGCCATTCTCGGCGCGGCGGCGCTGGGCGATATCGGCAAGCATTTCCCTGACACGGCTGAAGAGTTCCGCGGCGCTGATTCACGCGTGCTGCTGCGGGAGGCGGCCAAGCGCGTGCGTGCCACCGGCTACGATATCGGCAATGTCGACTGCACCATCATCGCCCAGCGCCCGAAGATGGCGCCGCACATCGCCGGGATGGCAGCCAATATCGCCGCCGACCTGGGCGTGCCGGTTGGCCACGTGAACGTAAAAGCCAAGACCAACGAGAAGCTTGGCTATCTCGGGCGAGAAGAGGGCATCAACGCCGAAGCGGTTGCGCTGCTGGTGCTGTGCCAGGGAGCATAAGGCCATGACGGATCACCAGCCGCCGGACGATCCAGCGCCCGGCGCGCAGTTTGCCGCGTCACGCCTGCCGCCACTCCAGGCTTCGCGCAGCCAGCCTGCCGATGACGCTGCGCAGGCCGCAAAAGCCGAAGCGCGCGAGCGCCGCGATGCTGAGATGCGGGGAGTATCGTCGATGCAGGAAATGCGTGAGTCGATCCGCACTGCAGCCCGCGCCTTGCCGGCCATCGATGCCGTGCCGCGAGTTCGTCCCATGAGCGCAACCGCGTTTCGCACGCGCGCGCGTGAAGGCCTGCCATTCCTGATTCCCGGCGCGGTGGCGCGCTGGCCGATCTGCGCGCTCGGTCCCGAGGTTCTGCGAGAGCGCTTCGGCGACGTACATGTGCGGGCGCGGGTCGGCGACTACATCGGCACCGCATTTGCCCCGGACCGCGCAATGCTTGACACGACGATGCGCGAATACCTCGATCTCGCCGCAGCGACCGAAGGCTTGCCGCCATACCTTGGCAACCTTGAGCTGCGCGAGTTGAACAGCCTGTGCCACTGGCCGACATATTTTGAGAAGATGGGACCGCCGCGCTTCTGGATCGGTCCTGCAGGAACCGTGACGCCGCTGCACAGCGACTTTGACGACAACATCTTTGCGCAAGTGTGGGGCACCAAGCGGATCTTTCTGTCGCCGCCGCACCACGATGAATTCCTCTACAGCCGCGAAGCGAACCCGGTCCTGTTCGGCAGCCCGTTCGACCCTGAATCCCCTGACTTCGAGCGCTACCCGCTGGCGCGCCAGGCTACGATGATCGAAGTGATCGTCCAGCCGGGCGACATGCTGTACGTTCCCGCTGGCTGGTACCATCAGGTTCGCGCGCTGACTTTCTCCCTTTCTTCCAACCGCTGGGCACGCGGTCTTCCATACGCATTGCACCGATAACTTTAAACTGCCATCCCAGTGGGCGCTCGTCAAATCCGAAGAATCAGTAGCTTAGTTCCAGAATGCGGACGCACTTCGGGTCTTTTACCGTGGTGCAGCGGAGTCGAACGGTCTCGCTATGGTCGAGGTGGAACCTGTTCGAATTGCAGATCTTCCAGCTGTGCGA
This sequence comes from Duganella sp. Root198D2, assembly GCF_001428585.1. NCBI lineage: Bacteria > Pseudomonadati > Pseudomonadota > Betaproteobacteria > Burkholderiales > Oxalobacteraceae > Duganella > Duganella sp. Root198D2. Next base: position 28,892 of record NZ_LMIC01000051.1, read on the forward strand.
ATGGTCTTTAAGGCCCGCCTGGAGCCACACGGCTTAGCTTTCATCGGTTGCTAGTTGCGCCCGTCGTAAGTGCTGCAGAACCATTCACATACCACACGCCACGCATGGGTTTCTGGTCAAGACTCCTGGGCAAAAATAGGGCTACTTTAATCTCCAGCACCGTTGAGGTAGTTCAGAAGGATTCGCATTCCTTCTTTGATCTCTTCGCGGGCGGGATTGCGCCCGTGGTACCGCAGAGTACCTCGTTCGAAGTCGCTAGCCTGCATTTCCGGACAATCTTCATCAAGAACAATAAGTCAAGCAGGCTCGGCTGGAAGCCTGATTTTCCTGCCGGCGGCGCTGGGCGGTGTTGAGGTGGATCAGGTAAGATCGCGGGATGACTAGGGATACTTTTGATTACCGCGAGGTGGCGGTCGAGTCGGTCGAGGAATACGGCCGGGTGGTGGTGCGGGCGGTGAATGGGCAGGCGTTCAGTCCCGAGATGCGGGTCGAATGTTCGCGGCAATTGCGCGATACGGCTGTTTATCCGCTGGGCACCTGCTTCCTGGTGCTGGCGAAGATGACGGACCGCCTGGGCGGTGAGCCTTACCTGTATGTCTTCCACGGCGATCCGGTCAAGCTACTGGCGCCGGCGCAGCTGGAGACCTTCCTCAACGACCGCCGCCGCTTGCGGATTTAGGAGAACTTCGATGAAGCTTGCTATCGCCTCTTTGCTGGCAGTGCCTGCGCTGGCTTTGGCGCAGGTAGCCGATCCGCAGCCTGACGAGTTGCTGCAAATCGCTTTCCCGAAATGGAAGGATGAAGAGGGCGGGCGTGCGCAGTCCATTCCGACCAGCGCCGCGACGCGCGGCTGGAATGCAAAGCAGGGCAAGAAGCGCAATGTCATCGTGGTGCCGCGCCAGGCTGTGCGCGTCGCGCCGGACCGCATCGTGCTGCTGGCGACCCTGGTGCCGGCCGGAGACAGCGGTGATCCGCAAGTGGCGCATGGCACGCCCGTGGGCCTTGCTGCCTATACCTTCAAGCCGGGCAAGGATGGCTGGAGGATCGCCAGGCGCCAGGAGCCGTTTGACCTGCAGGGCTACGAGGGGCGTGCGCTGACGGCCTTGGTGCCATTGCCAGGAACTGCGCAGGCGCTGCAAGTCACTTGGGGCAGCTGCTGGCAAGGGCGCTGTGTGGACGTATTCGCGCTGTATGCAATCGGCGGCGATGGCGTGAAAGCAAAGCCGCTGGTGCTTCAGAAGATCAAGGGCAATAACCTGTATTCCCGACCCGATTGCGTGGAGCGCCTGAACGGCATCATGCAAGGCTTGCAGCCTGCCGATCCCGCCTACGCCGACGAGAAGGTGCCGCCGGGCTTGTGCTATGCCATCGAGGGGCGTTGGGATATCGGCAGCGCAGGCGCCCTGACGCTGCGCTTCGCCGGCGCGATGAGCAAGGCTGGAAAGGGCGGCAACGCGCCGGCCCAGCGCATCGACCAGGCGATGAAATTCGAATTCCGTGGCGGGCGTTACGTGCCAGTTTCCGGCAGCAACCCCGTTCCAGACGCTTAAACAAAAGGAGACCTACGTTGATCAAGATCCGGGAAATTGACCACATCGTGCTGCGCGTCGTCGATGCCGACCGCATGATCCGCTTCTACACTGAGATTCTTGGCTGCACCATCGAACGACGCCAGGACGAGATTGGCCTGATCCAGCTGCGCGCCGGCAGTTCGCTGGTTGACCTGGTGCCGATCGATAAGAAACTGGGCAAGATGGGCGGCGCCGCGCCGGGCAAGGAAGGCCGCAATGTCGACCATTTCTGCTTCCGTGTCGAGCCGTTTGACGAAGCGGCGATCCGCGCCCATCTGACGGCGCATGACGTCGCCAATGGCCCATCCGAATCGCGCTACGGGGCGGAAGGCGAGGGGCCGTCGATCTACGTCAACGACCCGGAAGGCAACACCGTCGAACTGCGCGGCGCGCCTTACGCGAGCTGATTACTCGTCGTCGTCCTCGTCGTCTTTCTTGAGCTTCGAGGACTTGCGCGCTTCGTCGGCGGCCGCTTTCAGCTTGGCTGCATCGCCCATGAATTCATCCACGCTGTGGTCTTTGCTCTGGCGTACTTCCGGCGGCAGGATCACCGACATGTACAGCTCGTCGCGCAGGCGGCCGGCGTTTTCGTAGTTGCGCATCAGGATCAGGCCTGAAGCCAGCGCCAGGAACACCGCGCAAGAAGAAATGAAGGCGCGCGGCTTGTTTGGTTTGACCGTGCGCAGGTGGTGGTAGATCATCGCCACCAGGATCAGCATCACTACGTGGTTGCCATAGCGCGTGAATACTTCCGCCGACCAGGCATAGGCCAGCACGCTGCTCAAGGCTTTCCACGCGCCGATTGCCACCAGGCCGCTGCCGAGGATGAAGAGGTGGCGACCCAGGCGCGGGTGGCCGCCGAACAGGCGGTTGGCCAATGCCCAGACACCGCTCCACACCATGCCGGCGCCGATGCCGGTAACAATGACGAGCAGGTAGCGGATGGCCTGGAAGGCCCCGGTATCCGACAGCGCTTCGGTGACGGCGACGAACAGCGCAATCAATGCCATGCCGGCCAAGGCCGGCACGCCGCCCTCCCAGGCGTGCATGGTGGTGTCGGTAACTTCGGCTTCAACCGGGAAGGCCGCATCGCGTACGCGCAGGCGGGTGTGGCCGAGGCGGACCACGGTGGTGCCGTTGATCGGCAGCGAGGCATGGCGCTTGCCGTGTACCACAATCCCGTTCTGGCTCCCCACGTCGCGCATCACGAGCGCACCGTCTTCGGCCAGTTCAACTACCGCGTGGGTAGGCGCGGTATGCGCATCGTCGAGGATGAAATCGTTGTTGTAGCCGCGGCCGATGGTGATCGGCAGCTTGTCGACGCGGTGGCGATGCAGCACGTCGCCGTTACGGGCCAGCGTCTCGATGAAGAATGGGCCGTTCATTTCTTGCCCCCGCGCGCCAGCGATTCGAGGAAGGCACGCGAGGCGCGCAGGCCGTTTTCATACGATACGCCGCGCGCATCGAGGCGGCTTTGCAGGTTCATCTTGCCTTCGTCGGTGCTGGAGGTCAGCAGGGCGAAGTCGTACAGGCCGTCGAACTTGCGATAGGCGCGCACGCACATCACGGCGCGCATCGGCAGGGTGCTGTTCTTGACGAATTGTTCGGTGCACATCGGGCCGGTCAGGCGCTTGTCCTTGTGGCTGCCGAAATTCTCGTTCTTGAACGAATTGCTGGACAGGACGGCGAAGCGCACTTCATCCAGGCCGGTGCTCTTCATGTACTGGTGCTGGATCTGCACCTGGCCGGTCTGCAGCGAGCCGGAGACGAACAGCGACGACTCCATCTGGCAGTTGGTGACTTCCACCGAGAACGAGTCGCGGTCGTTGGAACGCCCCCAGCAGCGCATCTGTTCCGATTCGCGTACCGGGACCGAGTACGGCCCCATGGCCTTGGCGGACAGCGGCTTGTCCAGCAACTGGTCGATCATGGCCTTCTGGTGCACCAGCAGCTGCTGCGCGACGATGGCGGTGAAGTCCTTCGGCGGCTTGGCTTCCGGATCGACTCGCTTCAGCAGTTCCTGCGCGTAGCGGGCCGGAACCAGGAAGGACACCAGTTCGCCGTCCAGGCGCTTGGAAACGTTGATGCCGGCCACTGCGCCATCCACGGTCACGCTAGGGCCGCCGCTCATGCCGGCGTTGATCGGGCCGGTGAACATCAGCTGTTCGTAGAAGCTGCGTGCGATCACGCCGTTGAACGAACCTTCGGAGATGGCAAAGCCCAGGTCGAGCGGATTGCCGAGCGAGTAAAGATATTGGCCCTGCGTCAGCGTGACCGGCTTGTCGCCCAGCTTGAAGTAGCCGGTGCCGTAGCGGTTGACGCGCACCACGGCCAGGTCGTGCAGCACGTCCACCGCCAGCAATTCGATATTGCCGCGCTGGCCGGCGGTGTCGACCCATTCACCGGTGTAGGTGTCGGGGTCGAGCGCAAACTGCGAAACGACGTGGTAGTTGGTCAGCACCAGGTTGGAGGTTCCGACCAGGAAGCCGGAACCCACCGAAGATTGGGTGCGGCCGGTTTTCAGCAGCGAGCGAACTTGCAGCAGGTCGGCCTTGGCGGCGGAATAGAGTTTTTGCGCAGTGCTCGATGGCGTTGGCAGGGCGACTGCATCGGGGGCGGTAGCCGGCGCCTGCTGGGCGTTGGCTGCCATGCAGCCCCAGGTCAAAGTCAGTAGTAAAGCCAGTTTAGTGAATTTCATCTAATCCTTCGACCGGGGGGGGGGAGTAAGGCGGGATTACAGTTCGCCGTCTTCGGCGGCAGGCGGCGTGACCGGGGTCATCATGTGCCCCAGCTTGAGCGCCTTGGTGTTCAGGTAGTGCTGGTTGAAGGCGTTGCGGTTGACCAGCAGCGGCACCCGTTCGGCCACTTCGACGCCGAGCGTGCCCATGGCTGCGATCTTGCGCGGATTGTTGGTCATCAGTTTCAGGCTCTTCACGCCGAACTGTTTGAGCATCGGCTCCACCAGGGCGTAGTTGCGCTGGTCCGGCTTGAAGCCCAGTTGTTCGTTCGCTTGCACGGTGTCGGCGCCTTGCTCTTGCAGGCGGTAGGCGCGCATCTTGTTGATCAGGCCAATGCCGCGGCCTTCCTGGCGCAGGTAGAGCAGCACGCCGCGGCCTTCTTCGGCGATGCGTTTCAGCGCGCCTTCAAGCTGGGCGCCGCAGTCGCAGCGCTGGGAGAACAGGACGTCGCCGGTCAGGCATTCGGAGTGGACGCGCGCCAGCACTGGCTCGCCATTGCCGATATCGCCCAGCACCATGGCCAGGTGCTCCTTGCCGGTGGCGTGTTCGACGAAGGCATGCAGCGTGAACTGGGCCCACGGCGTCGGCAGGGCGCACGAAGTGACGTAGTCCAGGTCTTCTTTTACCGGTTGTTCTGCTACGGGCTGCATGATGCTCTTTCAATCTTTGTATTGTGGAACCCTGCAATCATAACAAAAAGCCGGTAAATCGGGGCCAGCCCCTTGGGATAGCCCCGACTAACCGGATTTAAGGCAGGTCAAACAGCAAGACTTCAACATTATCCGCGCCGGACAGCGTCACCGACTCCTCGCCTGTAATCTTGACAGCATCACCACCTTTCAACTCGCAGCCGTTGACGGTAATGGTGCCGCGGATCACGTGGACATAAGCCTGCCGCCCAGCGCCCAGCGTATGCACCGCAGCGCCGCCGCTATTCAGGATGGATGCATAGATAAAGGCATCCTGGTGCACCAGCACCGACCCGTCGCGCCCATCCGGCGAAGCAATCAGGCGCAGCGCACCGGTTTTGCTCTCCGGCGTGAAGTGCTTTTCCTCGTAACCAGGCTCGATGCCGCCTTGCGAAGGCTGGATCCAGATCTGCAGAAAATGCACGCCTTCCTTGTTCGAATGGTTGTATTCCGAGTGCCGCACGCCGGTACCCGCGGTCATGCGCTGCACGTCGCCGTAATGCAGGACCGAGCCATTGCCCATGCTGTCCTTGTGTTCCAGGGCGCCGCTCAGCACATAGGAGATGATTTCCATGTCGCGGTGGCCGTGGGTGCCAAAGCCCTGGCCAGGCGACACTTTGTCTTCGTTGATCACCAGCAGCGGACCGAAACCCACGTGTTTCGGGTCGTGGTAGTGGCCGAAGGAAAAGCTATGGCGGGAATCCAGCCAGCCAAAGTTGGCAACACCGCGGTCTTCAGATTTACGTACTTGCAACATATTTATCTCCTTGTGCGATAATTTCGATCAGATGTTTCGCAGTATATTCCTCGCTAATGGTGTTAAAAAGCGAATAATTTACCGTCTCATGATCGAAAAAATCGAATGCTCAGATTAAGCCTTGAAGCCCTGCAAATCGTGGACGCTATCGACCGTGGCGGTTCCTTTGCCGCTGCCGCGCGGGAGTTGTACCGCGTGCCGTCCACCATTTCCTATACGGTCGGCAAGCTGGAGGAGGAGCTTGGCGTGCAGGTGTTCGAGCGTTTCGGCCCGCGGGTCGCACTGACGCCGGCCGGCCACGAACTGCTGAAGGAGGGCCGCTACCTGCTGAAGGCGGCGGGCGACCTGGAGCAGCGCGTGCGGCGCGTGGCCTCCGGCTGGGAAACGGAATTGTCGGTAGGCCTGGACTCGATGTTCGGCGCGACCGTGCTGGCGCCGTACGTGCGCGCATTCTATGAAGCGACGCAGCAAACCCGCCTGCGCCTGGTGCAGGAAACGCTGGGCGGCAGCTGGGAAGCCTTGCTGGACCGGCGCGTCGATATCGCGGTTGGTGCGCCGGGGGATGGTCCTGCCGGCGGAGGGTATGTATCGCAGCCGATCGGCCAGTTGAAATGGGTATTCGCAGTCGCGCCGCAGCATCCGATGGCGCAGGCGCAGGGGCGCCTTTCGCGCAACGACTTGCAGCTCCATCGCGCCATTGCCACGGCCGATTCGGCGCGCCTGCTGGCGCCGCGCACCGTCGGCCTGGTGCTGGGACAGGACACGCTGACCGTGCCGACCATGCAGGCCAAGTTCGATTACCAGCTGGCGGGCCTGGGCTTCGGTTTCCTGCCCGAACGCTGCGCGCGCGAAGCGATTGCCGCCGGCCTGCTGGTGGAAAAGGAAGTGGAGGAGCCGAAACCGGACGAAACCTTTTACCTGGCCTGGCGCAGCGGCGAGTCCGGTGCGGCCTTGCGCTGGTGGCAGCAGCGCATGGCCGAACCGGGCTTGTTCGAGCGCCTGTGCGCCCACCTGCCGCGTACGCGCGAAACGGTGCTGGCTCCATAATATCTGCCATTCGTGGATCTTTGCTGGGGCCAGGTCACGGCGCAAACTATTCCTGACACCATCGAAAAGGGATAGCCATGCTGGACTTCTACTACGTCGCGACACCGCAAGGGCAGCAACTGCTGATGTTCCTGGAGGAAACCGGGCTGCCGTTCCGCCGCATTCCCAAGGCAAACTCGCTGGCGATGGTTGACCATTGGCCGATGGATGCGGGCGAGCCGTTGGCGCTGCAGGAATCGGGCGCCATGCTGCTCTACCTGGCGGAGAAGGCGGGCTTTGGCCTGCCGGCTGGCATGCGCGCGCGGACAGAAGCGCGGCAGTGGCTATTCTGGCAGAAGTCTTTCGAATGCCATGGCAGAGAAACCGCTGAGCTGTTCAGCACCCTCGACAAGCAGCTCGCGGAGCAGGCCTACCTGTGCGGCGAGCAATATTCGGTAGCCGACATCGCCTGCTTCCCGTGGGTGAGCGCACGCGGTGCGCAACTGGCCGCCTATCCCAGCCTGGCGCGTTGGTTCCACGCCATCAGCCAGCGGCCCGCCACCCAGCGCGCCTACGGCCGCGAAATGTCCACTTTTGCCGGGGCGCCGGACCGTCCCGACCCCGAGGTGGACATTCCTGCACTGGCGGGGGTGTTGCCATGAGGCGCGCGGATGCGGGGAGCATGCTGTCGGTGGCGGCGCTCTGGGGGGCGTCTTACCTGTTCATCCGCGTCGGGGCGCCTGAGTTTGGGGCGGCGGCGATGGGTGGGGTGCGCGCGGTGGCTGCGGCGGCGCTATTGCTGCCGTTGCTGTTGTGGCGCGGCCAGCTTGGGGCGCTGCGCAAGCATTGGTGCGGTATCGGCTTTGTTGGCGTGACGAATGCGGCGCTGCCTTTCCTGCTGTTCAATTTCGCGGCGCTGACGATTCCGGCCGGCCTGTCCTCGATCCTGAGCGCGACCACGCCCTTGTTTGCGGCACTGATCGGCGCGGTCTGGCTCGGTGAACGGCTGACCTTGAGCCGCATGGCCGGGCTGTCGCTGGGCTTTGGCGGCGTGGTGCTGCTGGTGGCAGGCAAGCTGCATTTCCTGCCGCAGCATGACATGCTGCGGACGGCCCTGGCGTCATTGGCTTGCCTGGCGGCGACATTGCTGTACGGAATCTCTGGTAATTTTAGCAAGCGCTACCTGGCTGAAGCGCCGCCGCTGGCGGTGGCGACCGGCAGCCAGATGGTGGCCGCGCTGCTGCTGGTTGGCCCGGCCATGGCGCTGTGGCCGCACGAACCGCCGTCGGCCCGGGCCTGGGGCGCGGTGCTGGCCCTGGCTGCGCTGTGTACCACCTTTGCCTATGTGCTGTTCTTTGGATTGATTGCGCGGCTCGGTGCCGGCAAGGCGATGAGTGCGCTGTTCCTGATCCCGGCCTTCGGCGTGCTGTGGGGCTGCCTGTTCCTGGGCGAGACTTTCTCGCTGCAGACGGGATTGAGCTGCCTGGTGATCCTCGCGGGCTGTGCGCTGACCACCGGGCTTGTTGAGCCGTCGCGCTGGACGGCTCCCTTCACGACGCGGCGCGCTTAGCGCTTGTCGTCGTTTTTGTGGCTCTGGCGGCCGGCTTCGGCGTGCTGCTCAGGCGTGCCGCCACGGGTGCCGCCACCGCTACCGCCACTGCCGCCACTGCCGCCACCGCTTTGGCGGCTGCCGCCACCGGAATCGGAGCCGGATTGGCGATTGCCGTCATTCTTGTGGCTCATGCTGCCGGCTTTGCGGGCTTCTTCCGAAGTAAATTCGTGCGCATTGCCGGAAGCGTGGGCCGCCTTGCCGCCTTCGCTGGCGATCTCGCGCTGGCGTTCCGGATCCATCGAAGCGAAGCCACGGTTGCTGGTATCGCCGCTTTGGCGATTGCCGCCCTGGTTGCCCGACTGTTTGGAGCCGCCGCGATTATCTTGATTACTGGATGCCATGATCATCTCCCATTTCGGTTCAAGGAGTCGTCATGGTAGGCGCGGCATGGGTTCCAATTAATCAGAACACGCTACCAGACTTTGTAGGACAATGGCTCATTGAAAAGTAATGTTTTGAGGCAGCCTATGTACCAATTGGAGCGCTTTGTCGTTGCGCAGGACAGTCTCTACCAGCAGGTGCTCGACGAACTGTCGGCGGGACGCAAGCGCAGCCACTGGATGTGGTTCATCTTCCCGCAACTGGCCGGCCTCGGTTTCAGTGCGATGGCGCAGCATTATGCGATCAGTGGATTGGATGAGGCGCGGGCTTACCTGGCGCATCCGCTGCTCGGCGCCAGGCTGCGCGAGTGCGGCGCGCTGGTGCTGGCTGTCCAGGGAGCCACAGTCCATGGTATCTTCGGGTCGCCGGACAATATGAAGTTCCACTCATCGATGACGCTGTTCGCGCAAGCTGCGCCGGATGAAGCGCTGTTCCGCGATTGCCTCGACAAATATTTTGGCGGCGTGCCCGACCAGGCCACGCTGGACTTACTGCATAAGGAAAAACAATGACCCGTACCATCCTCGACGACGCCCACCTGCACCCGGCTATCCGCGAACGCGTGGCGAAGAACCATGCCGATATCGTGGCCGAAGTGCAGGCGGCCATTGCGGCCAACCGCGTGGTCGTCGTCGGCATGCGCCAGAATCCGTTCCCGAAAAAGACCTGCCGCCTGCTGGATGCGCAAGGCACGAAATACGCCTACCTCGAATACGGCAGCTATTTCAGCCAATGGCGCCGCCGCACCGCGCTGAAGATGTGGAGCGGCTGGCCAACTTTCCCGATGATCTTCATCGACGGCGTCCTGCTTGGCGGTTACAACGACCTGGAGCGCCTGGTCGAAAAAGGGGAGTTCACCTCGCTGGTCGCGCCGCGCCTGCAGGGGTGATGGACGCGCTGCCATTGCGCCTGAATCCGGGCGACGACTTGCGCGGCGCCGTGGAGCAGGCCCTGCGCGATACGGGGACGGCGGCGGGCTACCTGGTGCAAGGCATCGGCAGCCTGTCGGTGGCGCAGATCCGCTATGCCGGACTGGCGCAGCCCACCGAGTTTCTGGGTGACCTCGAGATCCTTAGCCTGGCCGGCTCGGTGGCGCCGGACGGCGCGCACCTGCACATGATGTTGTCCGATGCGCGCGGCCGGGTGTTTGGCGGGCATGTGGGCCGCGGCTGCATCGTGCGCACCACGGCCGAATTGCTGCTGGTGCTGCTGCCAGCGCACCAGTTCTCGCGCGAACACGATCCGCTTACCGGCTTTGCGGAGCTGGCAATTCGAGGCGCGCCAGGCTAGGCTTGCGTTCCTTCTGCAATCGGGCCGCGGCCTGTTCGGCGCCGGCCAAGGCGCGCACCAGGTTGCCGCCGGCCAGCTTGGCCAGGTCCTTGTCGCTCCAGCCGCGGCGTATCAGTTCCGCGAACAGGGCAGGGTAGGTCGATACGTCCTCCAGGCCTTCCGGATTGACCGAGCCGTAGTAGTCGCCGGCGATGCCGACATGGTCCTTGCCGGCTACGCGCGCCACATGTTCGATGTGGTCGGCCACCATGGCAAGCGTGGCGTTTGGCGCCGGGCCAGCCTTGGCGGTGTAATCTTCCTTGATCGCCTTGAACTCCGGACTGTCCTGTGCGGCGCCGGCGGCGGCCGCAGCCTCGCCCAATCCCTTGCGCCAGGCGGCCACTTGCGGCGAGATGAACGCCGGTACGAACGTCACCATCACCACGCCGCCGTTGGCGGGCAGGCGCTTCAAGACCTCGTCCGGCACATTGCGCGGATGGTCGTTCAGGGCGCGGGCGCTGGAGTGCGAGAAAATCACCGGCGCTTCACTGGTGTCGAGTGCCTGCTGCATCACTTCCGCACTGACATGGCTCAGGTCCACCAGCATGCCGAGGCGGTTCATTTCGCGCACGACCTCCTTGCCGAACGGCGTCAGGCCGCCGTGTTTGCGCTCACCCATGGCGGCGTCGGCCCAGTCCAGCGTGCTGTTATGGGTCAGGGTCATGTAGCGGGCGCCGAGGTCGTAGTAGGCGCGCAGGGCGCCCAGGCTGTTCTCGATCACGTGGCCGCCCTCCATGCCGATGAAACTGGCGACCTTGCCTTCGCGCTTGGCCCTGGCGATGTCGCTGCTGCGGGTGGCCAGCACCAGGCTTTCCGGGTATCTGGCGATCAGGCGGCGGGCCAGGTCGATCTGTTCGAGCTGGGTGACGGCCCAGCCGCCCTTCAATTCGCCCGGCACGTAGACACTCCAGAACTGGGCCGCCAGCTTGCCTTGCTTCAGGCGCGCCAGGTCGGTTTCGTGCGGGGTGCGCTGGCGCAGGTCGTAGTGCTCAACGTCCATCGGGTGGGAGGCGTCTTCGCGGATGGTCCAGGGCAGGTCGTTATGGCCGTCGACCAGCGGGACTTTGTCGAGCAGGGCGCGGGCGTGTTGCAGGGCAGCGTCCTGGGCGGAGACCGCTGCGTTGCAGAGGAAGCTGCTGATTATTGCTATGTAGAGGCGTTTCAATTTGTCTCCGTGGTGGATTGATGTTATTGATTAAAAGACATCAAGTCATGCATTAACGCAAAAACGACGGTATACTCCAGGAACCTAATCCAGAATGAATTCTCCATGCGCCGCCAGTCCCAAGCGCGCAAAGCCCCGGCCAAGGGCTTTACGCTCGTCGAATTAATTGTCGTATTGGTCATACTCGGGATTCTAGCTGCGGTGGCACTTCCGCGTTTCCTCAACTTCGGGAAGTCGGCCCGTACCGCGTCGATCGAGGCGCTGGCCGGCTCCGCCAAGACGTCCATCGGCCTGGTGCGCTCGCTGACGGCGCTGCGCGGCGAGGGCACGGCCAGCAGTATCGCCAACATTACTTTCGTCGACATCGATAGCGGGACCTCGATGCGGGTCTGGAGCGGCTACCCGGACCGCTGGTGCGATGGCATCGGCGTGGCGCTGCAAGGCTCGAAAATCCCAAGCGGCGGCTGCTATCTTTCCCCCAGCGCGGTGCCGGCCGGCGAATACACCTTCTATGGCTATGGCAACAGCCAGATTCCGGGCGGGGATGCCGGCTGGCGGATCGAGAGCGCGCCAACGCCTATGCAGTGCTCAGTGCAATACACCTATAACGGTAGCGCGGCGCCGGTTATCAAGGCCAATACCAGCGGCTGCTGAAGCCAGTTCAGTTCCTGCGTGCGCGCAGCGGGTCGAGCAGGGTGCGCAGGTTGTTGTGGTCGATCTCGTACATCAATGCCAGCAGCGCGCCAAGTTCCCCTTTCGGGAAACCTTCGCGCGCCATCCAACCCAGGTAATGACCTGGCAAGTCGGCCAGCTTGCGGCCCTTGTACTTCCCATAGGGCATATCGCGCGCCACCAGCATTGCCAGGTATTCCGGGTTCATTTTTTTACAGTGCCTTCACAGGTATGCAGATCTCGCAGGTAAAGCTGCCATCGGTCTGTGTCGCGAGGTTTTCGTAGCGCTCGAAGCATGGGCGCTCGTCGCATTGCAGGCCGCTTGATGGCAGCCATTCCTTCATCATGCGGCTCCACACCGGGCCGATGTCGCGCGGCGAACCGGTGTAGCGGGTCACAGCGTAGCGCCCGCCGGGCAGGTTGGCAACGCTGAATTGTCCGCCGGGCTCGAAGCCTGCCGGGATTTCGACGCAGGCATCGTAGCGGCATTTGTCAGCCGGGGTGACGCTTGGGTCGTCGTGGCCGATGCCGTAGCAGGTGGCTTCGGCCAGGCCGTGGCCAAGCATCCATGGCATGACGGCCTGGGCCCAGAACTGGCCCACAGCCGGGCCGTATGGGCCGATGTGGCGGCGGTAGGCGATACGCGCTGGCGGCAGGTCGATAACGTTGACGTCCATTTTTCTTGCTCCATTGAGGTTGTTGGAGCCCTCATCTTGGCCGCTTGCGCCGTTGCCGGCCTGACCGTGCTTGCTGTTCGCCTGATCAGGATTGCTATGTTGCGCGTCCATCTCGGCCAGGAAGGCCGCGATGCGCGCCGGGGTATTTGCGCGCCATTCGGTCGGCGTGCTGCCGAAGCGCGTCTTGAAAGCTCGGGCAAACGCTTCGCCCGAGCCAAAGCCTGTCGACAGCGCGACTTCCAGCACCGTGCCGCCGGCTGCCAGCTTGTGCGCGGCCACTTCCAGCCGGCGCCGGCGCACGTAGTCGCCCAGCGTTTCGCCCATCCAGGCCGCGAACAGGCGGTGGAAGTGGTAGCGCGAGAAGTTGGCGATGTCGGCCAGGCCGGGCAGGTCGAGCTGCGCATCGAGGTTGCGGTCTATGTGGTCGAGCACCCGGTTCATGCGGCGCTCGTATTCGCTGCGCGGATCGTTCATGCCAGGGGATAGATGCGATCGAGGCTGCCCGGGCCGAAGTACTTTTCGTACTCCTTGGCGGCGTAGGAATCCATCATGCCGGAGATGTAGTCCACTACCAGCCGTTCGCGCGAGTCCTTCTGGCTGCGGATGGCTGGCGGCAGCAAAATGCCGCCCTTGTTGTAGTTCTTGTCGGTCAGGACTTCGAACAGGCCGCGAATGATCTTCTCGCCGCGTTTTTCGTAGAGCTGCACGTCCTTCTTGCGCAGGATGGCGCGCCACAGCAGGCTTTTCAGGCCGCGCGCCAGCAGGCCCTTGGTGCGGTAGCCCAGTTCAGGGCCATGCTGGCCCTCGACCACGGCGATGTCGCGGCATAGTTCATGCACGATCTGCGACGTCAGCTCCTTGCGCAGCACGATGGAATACTCCTCCGAGCTTTCCTGCATATCGCATTTCAGCGCTTCCTCGTGGGCGTGGTTGGCGATGCTGGCGAACTGCTCGTGGGCGCCCGAGAAGTCCCTGCTGATCTTGAATTCGTGGACGATCTCGCCCCAGGTGATGATGCCGAAGCTCAGTGCATCCTCGACATCGTGCGCGGCGTAGGCGATTTCGTCGGCCAGGTCCATGATCTGGGCATCGATGCTCTTGCTCAGCGATACGCCGCGCGCATTCAATTGCGCGATCAGGAACTCGTAGTCATCGTCGTACAGGAATTTCTTCGGATTGTCGGCACGGCGCTGGAAGTATTTGGTGATGCCGAGCAGGGAGCGCACAGTCAGGTTCAAGCCGGCGTAAGCGTGGTGCTTCTTCTCCAGCGTGCGCAGGGTGCGGAAGGCCTGCGCATTGCCCTCGAAGCCGCCGAAGCCGGATACCAGCTCATCCAGGATCTTTTCGCCGTAATGGCCGAAGGGGGGATTGCCGATATCGTGGGCCAGCGAACAGGTCTCGGAGACAACGCAGCGCTCCAGCCCCAGATCGGCGGCGATGGAGCGGGCGATCTGGGCCACCTCCAGGCTGTGGGTCAGGCGATTGCGGTTGAAGCGGTTGGCGTCCACGCCGAGCAGCTGCATCTTGCCCTGCAGGCGGCGGAATGACGATGAATACAGCACGCGCGCATAATCGCGCATGCATTCCTCGCGGCCCTCGCCGCGGCCGTCGGCCTGGGCGTGGACCCGGTATTCGAGCGGCAGTACCAGCGCCTCCTGGGCGCGGGCGAATTCGATGGTCTGTTGGTCGTACATTGTTTTCCTCAGGTTTGCAGGCGATTCTAAGGCGCTTCGGCATTCCAGTGTATATTGCAGCCCAAATTGTTTCATGGCTGGATAATAAAATGTCACCTGTTTCACTGTTCCTCGTGGTGCTGGCCTATTTCGGCCTGCTGCTCGGCGTGGCCTGGGCCACTTCGCGCAACGCCAACAACGACAGCTTCTTCATCGGGAACAAGAGTTCGAACTGGATGCTGGTGGCCTTCGGCATGGTCGGCACCACGCTGAGCGGCGTGACGTTTATCAGCGTACCGGGGGCCGTGGGGCGCGACGGCTTCGGCTATATGCAGATCATGATCGGCTATGTGCTGGGCTACATCGCCGTGGCGTATGTGCTGCTGCCGCTGTACTACCGCCTGAAGCTGACCTCCATCTACCACTACCTCGACGTGCGCTTGGGCCGGCGCTCCTACCAGAGCGGGGCCGCCTTCTTTATTTTGTCGCGCACCCTGGGCGCCACGGCGCGCCTGTACCTGGTGGTGAACATCCTGCAGGCCGTGATCCTGGACAGCCTTGGCGTGCCGTTCTGGCTGACCAGCCTGGTTATCCTGGCGATGATCCTGCTGTATACATATGAGGGCGGGGTGAAGACCATCGTCTGGACCGACACGCTGCAAACCACGGGCATGCTGTTTGGCCTGGCGGCCTGCACGGTGTTCCTGCTCGGCGAGATGAACCTGGGCCTGCTGGAAAGCCTGGAGCGCATGCGTTCGGCCGGCCTGGCGCGCGTTTTCACGATGGATATCAATAGCCCGGGCCATTTCTGGAAGCAGATCGTGGCCGGCTTCTTCATCGTCATCACCATGACCGGCATGGACCAGGAAATGATGCAGAAGAATATCTCGGTCAAGACCCTGGGCGACTCGCAGAAGAACATGCTGGCGCTGAACGCCATCCTGGCCGGGGTGCTGACGCTGTTCCTGTTCCTCGGCGGCCTGCTGTACTTGTACGCGCCGCAGGCGGGCGTGGCGGCGACCGGCGACAAGATATTCGCGGCCGTGGTGATGGGCCATCTGCCGGCGCTGTTGCAACTGGTGTTCATCATTGCCCTGATCAGCGCCTTGTTCCCGAGCGCGGATGGTGCGATCACGGCGCTGACCTCGTCCGTCTGCATCGACATCCTGGGCCTGAAACGGCGCGGCGACCTGGGCGAGGACGCCCAGCTGCGCATCCGCCACCGCGTGCACCTGGCGTTCTGCGCCTTGTTCCTGCTGTTGGTGATGGTGTTCAAGTGGATCGACAGCGCCAGCATGATCGGCATGATCCTGAAGCTGGCCGGTTATACCTACGGTCCGCTGCTTGGACTGTTCGCTTTCGGCCTGCTCGGCAAACGCGCGGTGAACGACAGGCTGGTGCCGTGGGTCGTGCTGGCCGGGCCGCTGCTGTGCGCCCTGGTCGATTTCAACCAGCAAAGCCTGTTCGGCAGCTACCGCATCGGGCTGGAATTGTTGGTCATCAATGGCCTGCTGGTCATGGCTGGGCTCTACCTGATTTCTTCACCATCTAAAGCGAATGTCGCTTATAGTGTGAAGTAGTTACATTTTATGCATTAGGAGTAAAGATGTCTCGCTCTGTTTTCTCGTATGTCCGCGGCGGATTTTCCTGGTTATGGGGCGCCGTGGATAAAAGCCGCCGCGCCACCATGAACTTTTTGTTCCTGCTGGTCGTGGTGCTGCTGATTGCCGCCATCTTCGGCGGCGGCGTCAAGCCTTTGGGCGACAAGACCATGCTGGTCCTGAACCTGGAAGGCGCCCTGGTGGAACAATCGTCCGGCAGCAGCCGCGACGCGCTGATGGCCGGCCTGTCCGGCGGCGAAGTGCACAAGTCGGTGCAGTTGCGCGATGTGTTGAACGTCCTCGATGCCGCCGCCAAAGACCCGCAAATCGGCGGCGCCGTGCTGGTGCTGGACGAAATGCAGGGCGGCGGCCAGGCCATGCTGCGCGAAATCGGCGCGGCTGTGGACCGCTTCAAGGCCAGCGGCAAGAAAGTCGTGGCCTGGGGTTCCAGCTACAACCAGCGCCAGTACCAGGTCGCCATCCATGCCGACGAAGTCTACCTGCACCCGATGGGCGCGGTGTTCCTCGATGGTTTCGGCAAGTACCGCAATTATTACCGCGATGCGCTGGACAAGGTGGGCGTGACCGTCAACCTGATGAGGGTCGGCACCTACAAGAGTTTTGCCGAGCCGTTCATCGCCAACGGCCCGTCGCCGGCGGCGGCCGAGGCGGATGCCTTCCTGTACAACGACCTGTGGGCGCGCTACACCGACCAGGTTGAAAAGTCGCGCAAGATGCCGCAAGGCTCGCTGATGAAGTCGATCGACAGCCTGCCGGCGCTGGTGGCGGAGGCCAAGGGCAACCTGGCGCAAGTGGCACTGAATGCCAAGCTGGTTGATGGCCTGAAGACCAAGGACGAACTGCGCGTGATGATGACCAAGCGCGGCGTGGACGATCCGGCGGCCAAGTCCTTCCGCCAGGTCAGCTATCACGATTACCTGGCGCGCGTATTCCCTAAACTGACCGGCGACGCAATCGGCGTGGTGATGGCAGTCGGTGAAATCAGCGACGGCGATGCGCCGGCCGGCCAGATCGGCGGCGCGTCGACGGCACGCCTGGTGCGACTGGCGCGCGAGGACAGCGCGATCAAGGCCGTTGTGCTGCGCGTCGATTCGCCTGGCGGCAGCGCCTTCGGTTCGGAGCTGATCCGCCGCGAACTGGAACTGACCCGGGCGGCCGGCAAGCCGGTGATCGTCTCGATGGGCAATGTGGCTGCTTCGGGCGGCTACTGGATTTCGATGGCGTCGGACGAGGTGATTGCCGATCCGGCCACCATCACCGGTTCGATCGGCGTGTTCGCGCTGTTCCCGACCGTGGACAAGGTGATCGACAAGCTGGGCATCCACACGGCTGGCCAGACCACCACCTGGCTGGGCGACGCGGGCAATCCGCTGCGCCCGATGGACCCGCGTTTCGGCCAGTTGATCCAGGGCGTGATTGGCCACACCTACGAGGAATTCACCGCCAAGGCAGCCAAGGCGCGCAACACCACGGCCGACAAGATTGATGCCGTGGGCCAGGGCCGGGTATGGACCGGCGCCCAGGCGAAGGAGCGCGGCCTGGTCGATACGCTGGGCGGCTACCGGGATGCGTTGAAAGCGGCTGCGCTGCGCGCCAAGCTGACCGGCGAGCCGCGCATCGTGTACATCGAGCGTGAGGTGTCGCGCTTTGACAAGGTGCTGGAGTTCTTCGGCGCCTCGACCGCCAAGGCCGCCGCAGCCAAGGCGTTTGGCGACCAGGCGCGCACGTCGCTGCTGCCTGCCGGCGTGCCGGCTGGCGTGGCAACCGAAGTGGTGCAGGACCTGAACTGGCTGAACGAGATGACTGCCCAGCGCAAGCCGTTCATGGCACTGACCCATTGCCTCTGCAGTTCGCCCGATTAGTTTGTAGCAGCTTTGTAAGCAGTTATTACAGGAACCGAGCCGCCAGCCAGTCTGGCGGCTTTTCTTTTGGGGCGTCCGGGCGCCCGAATTGTTTCCCATGTTTCTTGCCTAACGCATTTGGGCAAGGACCCTGTGCTAGAGTCAATTCGAACACCACCCAAAAGAAGAAAGGGTCGCCCTATGGAGACTCCAATAACATCCAATGCCCCGTCGAAACCTCGCGCCAGCAAGCGGGCGCGCTGGATTGGGGGCGTCGCCGCATTGGCCGGGATGCTGGTCCTGGGCGGCCTGGCCTGGTACCTGACCCACCGCGGCCCCGGCGAGGGCGGGCCGGGTGGTTCGGGTACTCCTGCCGCCGCTGCCGGCGCTGGTGCTGCCGGGCAGGGCGGCGGCCGGGGTGGGCGCGGCGGCCGCGGCCCCGCCGCCACGGTTGGCGTAGCGACTGCCGAAAAGGCCGATCTGCCGCTGACCCTGGACGCACTTGGCACGGTGACTGCCGCTGCAACGACGACCGTGCGGCCGCAGGTCTCAGGCATCCTGCAAAAAGTCCTGTTCAAGGAAGGCCAGATGGTAAAGGCGGGCCAGGTGCTGGCACAGATCGATCCGCGCCAGTTCGAGCTGCAGCTGATGCAGGCCACCGGGCAGCGCGAGCGCGATGAGGCGCAACTGGAAAATGCGCGCCTGACGCTCGAACGCTATCGCACCTTGCTGTCGCAGGACTCGATTGCGCGGCAGGATGTCGATACGCAGGCTGCGCTGGTCAAGCAGCTGCAGGGCACGGTCACGACCGACCGCGCGAACGAAGGCACGGCGCGCCTCAATCTTGGCTATACCAAAGTCGTGGCGCCGATCAGCGGGCGAGTGGGCTTGCGGGTGGTCGATATCGGCAACCTGGTTGGCTCCAGCGATGCGGCGGGGATTGCGGTGATTACGCAGCTGGCGCCGATCGATGTGGAGTTTGCCGTTCCACAGGACCGGGTTTCGGAACTGGCGCCGCGTACCGGCGATGGTGCCGGCGCAAGCATGGTGGCGCTGGCGTATGACCGCACGCGCAGCACGGTGCTGGAGAAGGGCGTGTTTTATGCGCTGGATAACCAGGTCGATACGCAAACCGGGACGGTGATGGCAAAGGCGCGCTTTGCCAACGCTGGTTCTTCGCTGTTCCCCAGCCAGTTCGTCAACGTGCGGCTTGAGCTGCGCACGATCAAGGGTGCGGTGGTGGTGCCGGTGACAGCCCTGCGGCATGGGTCGTCCGGTGACTACGTATACGTATTGCAGGATGGGCAGACGGCGTCGCTGCGGCAGGTCAAGCGTGGTATTGCTACCGTGGACAAGGTGCAGGTCGAAAGCGGGCTGGCGGCCGGCGAACAGGTGATCACCGAGGGCGCGGACCGGATCAAGGATGGGGCGCGCGTTACATTGCCCTCGCAACGGCCCGGGGCGGATGGCGAACATTCCGGCCGTGCGCGCCGTGAGGGGCGGGCAGGAGGCAATCGTGGCGATGCGGCCGCTGGCGGTGCTGCTTCCGCCGCGGTGCCGACCGAAGGGGGGGTGGCGGGCGAAGGCGGCGGCAGGGGCCGGCGCCGTGAGGGCCGGGCGGCGGACGGCGCGGCGCGATGAGCCCCTCGGCGCCCTTCATCCGGCGGCCGGTGGCGACGGCGCTGTTCATGCTGGCCATCGTGCTGGCCGGCCTGCTGGGCTATCGCTTCCTGCCGCTGTCGGCGCTGCCGCAGGTCGACTTCCCGACCATCCAGGTGCGTACGCTGTACCCCGGCGCCAGCCCGGAAGTGATGGGCCGCACGGTTACGGCGCCGCTGGAGCGTCAGTTCGGGCAAATGTCGGGCCTGCAGCGCATGAGTTCCACCAGCGCTGCCGGCGTCTCGATCATCACCCTGCAATTCAGCCTTGGCCAGACGCTGGACGTGGCCGAACAGGAAGTGCAAGCCGCCATCAACGCCGGCGGCTCGCTGCTGCCGACCGACCTGCCGGCGCCGCCGGTGTACGCCAAGGTCAACCCGGCCGATGCGCCCGTGCTGACACTGGCCATCACCTCGAAAACCATGCCGCTGACGGAGGTGCAGAACATCGTCAACACGCGGCTGGCGCTGAAAATCAGCCAGGTCAACGGCGTCGGCCTGGTGACGCTGGGCGGCGGCCAGCGCCCCGCGGTGCGCATCCAGGCCGACACCCAAGCCCTGGCCAGCTACGGGCTTGGGCTCGATACGCTGCGCAGCGCCATCACTGCGGCCAATGCGAACAGCGCCAAGGGCAGCTTCGACGGTCCCACGCGCGCCTTCACCATCAACGCCAACGACCAGCTGCTTGCGGCCGACGACTACCGCCAACTGATCGTCTCCTACCGCAATGGCGCGCAGGTCCGGCTGCAGGACGTGGCACGCGTGGTCGACAGCGCGGAAAACGTCAAGCTCGGCGCCTGGGCCGGCATGACGCCTGCCATCATTCTCGACGTGCAGCGCCAGCCCGGCGCGAACGTGATCGCCACCGTCGATGCAATCAGGGAACGCCTGCCGGAACTGCAAGCGAGCCTGCCCGGCGCCATCGAGGTGACGGTGCTGAGCGACCGTACCCACGGCATCCGGGCTTCCGTGCTGCACGTGGAGCTGGAGCTGCTGCTGGCCGTGGTGCTGGTGGTGCTGGTGATCTTCGCCTTCCTGCGCAGCCCGCGCGCCACCGTGATCGCCAGCCTGGCGGTGCCGATTTCGCTGGTCGGCACCTTCGGCGTGATGTACCTGCTTGGCTACAGCCTGAATAACCTCAGCCTGATGGCGCTCACCATCGCCACCGGCTTCGTGGTGGACGACGCCATCGTCATGATCGAGAACATTGCGCGATATGTCGAAGACGGCGAGAGCCCGATGAACGCCGCACTCAAAGGTGCGCAGCAGATCGGCTTTACCATCATTTCGCTGACCGTATCGCTGATCGCAGTGCTGATCCCGCTGCTGTTCATGGGCGACGTGGTAGGCCGCCTGTTCCGTGAATTCGCCGTCACGCTGGCCATCACCATCCTGATTTCGGCCGTGGTGTCGCTGACGCTGGTGCCGATGATGTCCGGCCGCTGGCTGGCCGGGCACAAGGAGCATGAGGCGACGCTGTTCGACCGCCTGGTCGAGCGCTATGACGTCAGCCTGCAGTGGGTGCTGGAGCGGCAGGGCCTGACGCTGCTGGTGGCGCTGGGCACGCTGCTGCTGACGGTGTTGCTTTACCTGTGGATTCCCAAGGGTCTGTTCCCGACCCAGGACACCGGCCAACTGCAAGCCCGCATCGAAGCGGCGCAGACCGTTTCCTACGAACGCATGGCGCAATTGCAGCAGCAGGCCGCGCGCGCCTTGCTCGACGACCCCGCCGTGGCTTCGCTCAGCTCCGTGGTCGGCGTCGATGCCGGCAACAACAGCATGCTGCACACCGGCAGCATGCTGGTCAACCTGAAGCCCGAGCGCGACAAGCTGCCGGTGGTGATGGAACGCTTGCGCAACCGCGTGGCGCAAGTGGCAGGCGTCAAGCTTTACCTGCAGCCAACGCAGGACCTGACCATCGACGCCGAAAGCGGCCCGACCCAGTATCGCGTTTCGCTGGAAGGCGCCGACAACGCCACGGTATCAGAATGGGCGGCCAGGCTGTCCGAACACATGGCAGGCAAGGACCGGCTGCGCAACGTGGTGTCCGACGTCGGCGCCACCGGCGCGGGCGCCTACGTCAGCATCGACCGCGACACCGCCTCGCGGCTGTCGATCACCGCCGCCGCCGTGGACGACGCGCTGTACAGCGCCTTCGGCCAGCGCATTGTGTCAACCATCTTTACCGAGACCAACCAGTACCGCGTGATCCTGGAGGCAGACCAGGACCGCATGGACACGCCGGAAGCGCTGGGCAACCTGCAGCTGCGCACCGGCAGCGGCAAACCGACGCCGCTGTCGGCCATCGCCAGCATTCAGGAGCGCCCGGCGCCGCTGCAGGTCACCCATGTGGCCCAATATCCGGCCACCACCATCGGCTTTGATGCCGCGCCGGGCGTGGCGTTGGGACAGGCGGTCGACGCGATCCGAAATGCGGCAAAGGAAGTGGGCTTGCCGCAGTCGGTCAGCCTGACCTTCCTGGGAGCGGCTGGCGCTTACCAGGCTTCGCTGAGCAACCAGCTCTGGCTGATCCTGGCGGCCGTGGTATGCGTGTACATCGTGCTGGGCGTGCTGTACGAAAGCTATATCCACCCGCTGACCATCCTGTCCACGCTGCCGTCGGCTGGCGTCGGCGCGCTGCTGGCACTGATGCTGACGGGGCAGGAGCTGGGCGTGATCGGCATTATCGGCATCATCCTGCTGATCGGCATCGTCAAGAAGAACGCCATCATGATGATCGACTTCGCCATCGAGGCGGAGCGCGAGCAGGGCATGGCGCCGCGCGAAGCGATCCACCAGGCGGCGCTGCTGCGGCTGCGCCCTATCCTGATGACCACCATGGCGGCGCTGTTTGCGGCGGTTCCGCTGATGTTCGGCTGGGGCGAGGGCGCGGAGCTGCGCCGGCCGCTCGGCCTGTCGATCTTCGGCGGCCTGATTGTCAGCCAGCTGCTGACGCTGTACACCACGCCGGTAATCTACCTGGCCTTTGACCGCCTCGCGCAGCGCCGCCGCCGCGGGCGCGAGGAAGCGGCATGAACCTGTCCGAGCCCTTTGTCCGCCGTCCCATCGCCACGGTGCTGCTGACGATCGGGCTGGCGCTGGCTGGCATTGCGGCTTTCTTTGTGCTGCCGGTGTCGCCGCTGCCGCAGGTGGACTATCCCTCGATTTCGGTCAGTGCCAGCCTGCCCGGGGCCAGCCCGGATACCATGGCCAGCAGCGTGGCCACACCGCTGGAACGGCGCCTGGCCGTGATCGCGGGCGTGAACGAAGTTACCTCGTCGTCCGGCAGCGGCTCGACGCGCGTCAACCTGCAATTTGAGCTGAACCGCAAGATCGATGCCGCAGCGCGCGAAGTGCAGGCGGCCATCAACGCCTCGCGCGCCGACTTGCCGGCCACGCTGCGCGGCAACCCGACCTACCGCAAGGCCAATCCTTCCGATGCGCCGGTGATCATCCTGGCGCTGACATCGGCAACGCGCAGCCCGGGGCAGGTGTACGAGTCGGTATCGAATATCGTGCAGCAGAAGCTGGCGCAGGTGAAAGGCGTTGGCGACGTGGAGATCGGCGGCGGTTCGCTGCCGGCAGTGCGCGTCGAACTGCTGCCGTTTGCGCTGAACCGGTACGGCGTCTCGTCCGAAGACGTGCGGGCCGCGATCCAGGCTACCAATGCCAACCGGCCCAAGGGCGCGGTCGAAGTGGAAGGGCGGCGCCTGCAGGTCTATTCGGCGGCGTCCACGGCCAGCGGCGGCCGCAGCGCGGCCGACTACCGCGACCTGGTCGTGGCCTGGCGCGACGGCGCGGCGATCCGGCTCGACGACGTGGCGCAGGTGACGGACGGCGCGGAGAACCGCAACACGCTGGGCCTGTTCAACGGCGAGCCGGCGGTGATCGTGCTGGTTACGCGCCAGCCCGGGGCAAACGTGATCGAGACGGTGGATGCGGTGCGCGCCTTGCTGCCGCAGTTGCAGGCCCAGTTGCCGCAGGACGTGAAACTGCAGGTGGCGTCCGACAGCACCAATTCCATCCGCTCATCGCTGCTGGAGATCGAGTTCACGCTGCTGATATCGATCGTGCTGGTGGTGCTGGTGGTAAGCGCCTTCCTGCGCAGCGCGCGGGCGACCCTGATTCCGGCCATTGCAACCGTGGTGTCGCTGCTGGGAACCTTCGGCGTGATGTACCTGCTGGGCTTCAGCCTGAATAACCTTAGCCTGATGGCGCTGACGGTGGCCACCGGCTTTGTGGTGGACGACGCCATCGTGGTGCTGGAGAACACGGCGCGCCACATGGAGCAGGGCACGGAGCGCTTCGCAGCGGCGCTGTTGGGCGCGCAGGAAGTAGGTTTTACCGTGCTGTCGATCAGCGTGTCGCTGGTGGCGGTGTTCATTCCGCTGCTGTTCATGGGCGGGCAGGTGGGGCGGCTGTTCCGCGAATTTGCCGTCACCTTGTCGGCGGCGGTGATGATCTCGCTGGTGATTTCGCTGACCACGACGCCGATGCTGTGCGCCTGGCTGCTGCGGCCGGACGCCGGGCACAAGCCGCCGGGTCGCGTTTCGCGCTGGTTCGAGCGCGGCTTCGGCGTCATCCTGCGCATGTACGAGAAGTCGCTCGACTGGGCGCTGGCCAGCGCATGGCTGGTGATGCTGGTGCTGGTGTTCGTGGTGGGGCTGAACGTCTACCTGTATGCGGCTGCGCCCAAGGGCTTCTTCCCGCAGCAGGATACGGGGCAGATCAACGGCGGCATCCGCGCCGACCAGAGCATTTCCTTCCAGGCCATGCAGGGCAAGCTGCGGCAACTGGTGAACATCATCCGCGACGATCCGGCGGTGGCGACGGTGGTTGGCTTTACCGGCGGCTCGCGGGCGGGCGGCGGTTTCATGTTCGTCAGCCTGAAGCCGGTGGCGCAGCGCGACGTGACCGGACAGCAGGTGATTGCGCGCCTGCGGCCCAAGCTGGCGCGGGTGACCGGCGTGTCGCTGTTCCTGAATACGGTGCAGGACTTGCGCATGGGCGGGCGGCAGAGCAATTCCACGTACCAGTACACGCTGAAAAGCGACAACCGGGCGGATTTGAAGCGCTGGGCAGCGCGCCTGGCCGACGAAATGAAGCGGCAGAAAGTGCTGGTCGACGTCGATACCGACCAGGCGGACAACGGCGTCGAAACCTTCGTCGAGGCCGACAAGGATATGGTGTCGCGCATGGGCCTGTCCATGAAGGATGTCGACAACGCGCTGTACAACGCCTTCGGGCAGCGCCAGGTGGCGACGATTTACGATGAACTGAACCAGTACAAGGTGGTGATGGAGGTGGCGCCGGAGTATGCGCGCAGTCCCGAAGCGCTGGCCGACGTCTACGTCGCGCGCCGGGCCGCTGCGGCCACCGGCACAGGGGCGGGGACGGGTACGAGCGGCTCGGTGGTCGGGGCCGGGATGCGCGACCCTTCGGGCGGCTCGGCGCTCAGCACGCAGGCCGAGGCAATGGTGCCGCTGGCGGCGCTGGCGACGTTTGCCGAGCGTTCCACGCCGGCCTCGGTCAACCACCAGGATGGCGAACTGGCGACCACCGTGTCCTTCAACTTGGCCGACGGCGCCAGCCTGGGCGAGGCCCAGCAGGCTGTGAAGGACGCGGAAAACGCCATCGGCATGCCGAACAATGTGCGCGGCAGCTTCCAGGGCACGGCGCGCACGGCGCAGGAAACCAACCAGCAGCAGCCGCTGCTGATCGTGGCCGCCCTGGTGGTGATCTATATCGTCCTTGGCATGCTGTACGAAAGCCTGGTGCATCCGATCACGGTGCTGTCGACGCTGCCCTCGGCCGGCGTCGGCGCGGTATTGGCGCTGCTGATGTTCCGCATGGAGTTTTCTCTGATCGCCCTGATCGGCGTGTTCCTGCTGATCGGCATCGTGAAAAAGAACGCGATCCTGATCATCGACTTCGCGCTGGAGGCGGAACGCACGCGCGGCCTGGATTCGCGCAGCGCGGTGCGGGAAGCCTGCCTGCTGCGCTTCCGCCCGATCCTGATGACGACCATGGCGGCGGCACTGGGTGCGCTGCCGCTGGCGATCGGCTTTGGCGAAGGTTCGGAGCTGCGCCAGCCGCTCGGCATCGCCATCATCGGCGGCCTGGTTGCCAGCCAGTTGCTCACTTTACTGACCACGCCCGTGGTCTACCTGCTGCTCGACAAGATGCGCCTGCGTGGCGCAAAGGCGACACCATGAAAAAAATTCTCGGCGTGTTCACCCTGGCACTGGCCGGCTGCGCCACCGGCCCGGCGTACCAGGTGCCGGCGGCGCCGCTGTCGGCGCAGTTCAAGGAAGCGCAAGGCTGGCAGCCGGCTGCGCCGGCGGACCTGCTGGAAAAGGGCCCGTGGTGGGAGTTGTTCGGCGACGCTACGCTGAACGAGCTGGCCAGACAGGTGGAAGTGAACAACCAGAACGTGGCTGCGGCCGAAGCGCGCTATGCCCAGGCGCGTGCCGCCGTAGCCGAGCAGCGCGCTTCGCTGTTCCCGGTGGTGACGCTGGACGCCAGCGCCAACCGCAGCGGCGGGGGCGGCGATACGCGTACCGGCAACCAGTACCGTGCGAATATCGGCGCCAGTTGGGAACCCGACGTGTGGGGCAGGCTGCGCGCGGGCGTCAGCGGCGCCCAGGCCGGCGCCCAGGCCAGCGCGGCGGACCTGGCGGCGGCGCGGCTGGCGGCGCAGGGCGAGCTGGCGCTCAATTACATCGGCCTGCGCCTGGCCGATGCCCAGTTGGCGCTGCTGGGCGAGACCGTGGAAGGCTACCAGCGTGTGCTGCAGATTACCCGGAACCGCGTGAATGCCGGCGTCGCGCCAAGCTCGGACCTGCTGCAGGCCCAGACCCAGCTCGCCAACGCCAGCGCCGACCGCCTCGGCGCACAGCGCCAGCGCGCCCAGCTCGAACATGCGATCGCCATCCTGCTTGGCAAGGCGCCGGCCGATTTCAGCTTGCAGCCGGCGCCGTGGGCGCTGCAAGTGCCGCAGATCCCGGTGGGCCTGCCATCAACCTTGCTGGAACGCCGCCCCGACATCGCCGCCGCCGAGCGCCGGGTAGCCGCCGCCAATGCGCAGATCGGCATTGCCCGCAGCGCCTATTTCCCCAGCCTGAGCCTGGGCGGCAGCTATGGCGTGGCAGGCAGCCAGCTGGGCGGCTTGTTCAGCGCCTCCAATACCCTGTGGTCGCTCGGCCTGTCGGCAGCGCAGGCGGTGTTCAATGCCGGCGCCACAGGCGCCCGCGTCGACCAGGCCAGCGCCGCAAGCGATGCGGCGGTGGCGGCCTATCGCCAGGCTGTCCTGAACGCCCTGGCCGACGTGGAGGACCAACTGGCGGCCAGCAGGGTGTTGGCGCAGCAGCAGTCGCTGCGCGAGACTTCGGCCAATTCCGCTACCCAGGCCGAGCAGCAGATGCTGAACCGCTACCGCGCCGGCCAGGTTGGCTATACGGACGTGGTGGCGGCGCAGGTCGCCGCGCTTAACGCCCGGCGCTCGCTGTTGCAGGCGCAAGCCGACCGGCAGTCAACCGCGGTGGCCCTGGTTCAGGCGCTGGGCGGCGGCTGGCACGTACGGTAAATCGTCCCGCCGGCGGTAACTGCCGGTTTGCCATTTTCTTGCCGCACTGGCATGATGGCGGGATGACTAATCCATTAGTTTCTTCCGATTCGGAGGCCGCAGAAGTGGTACGGCACCGCCACGTGGTGCAGATCGTCGGCATGGGCGCTTCCGCCGGTGGACTGGATGCGATTTCCGAGTTCCTTGCCTCCATGCCGTCCCGCACCGGCATGGCATTCGTGGTGCTCCAGCACCAGGATCCATCGCGCCGTGGCCTGTTGCCGGAACTGCTGCGCCGGATCACCTCCATGGAAGTATACGAAATCGCCGAGTCGACGGAAGTGCGGCCGGATCACGTGTACGTGGCGCCGCCCAATTTCGACCTGGCTTTTTCCGGCGGAAAGTTGATGGCGGTGGAAACCTCCGACACCCATGCCCGCTATCCGATCGATTCGTTTTTCCGTACGCTCGCCGCTGAAAAGGGGCAGGCGGCCGCCGGCGTGGTGTTTTCCGGCATGGGCACGGACGGCACTGCCGGCCTGCGCGCCATCCAGGAAGCGGGCGGGGTAACGCTGGCGCAGGAACCCAATTCGGCCAAGTTCGATTCCATGCCGCGCAGCGCCATCACGGCCGGCGTGGCCGATTTCGTGGCGCCGCCCGGTGCCATGCCGATGTGGCTGTGCCAGGTGCGCTCGGTGCCGCACGGCGGCGCCCACGGTGCGGCGCGGGCGCGGCGCCAGGCTTTGCGCGAGCTGATGTCGCTGCTGCAGCGCCATACCGGCAACAACTTCACCGAATACAAGATGAGCACTGTGCTGCGCCGCATCGAGCGCCGCATGAAACTGCACCAGCTCGATTCGATGGAGTCTTACGTGGCCTACCTGCGCGAGAACACCGGCGAGGTGCAGCTGCTGTTCCGCGAGATGCTGATCGGCGTGACCAGTTTTTTCCGCGACCCGACGGTCTGGGAACACCTGTGCAACGAGACCATTCCCGCACTGTTGGCGGCCAATCCGGACGGCGCCGCTTTCAAGGCGTGGGTGCCGGCCTGCTCGACCGGCGAGGAAGCCTACACCCTGGCCATGGTGTTCGACGAGGCAGTGACGCGCGCCAGCGGGTTGGGCAAATTTTCGCTGCAGATCTTTGCCACCGACCTGCATGGCGACGCCATCGACAAGGCGCGCCAGGGCATGTTCGGGCGCGCCGTGGAGGATGCGCTGTCGCACGAGCGCCTGCTGCGCTATTTTATAGTCGACGGTGCCGGCTACCGCATCCGCAAGGAGCTGCGCAATATGATCATCTTCGCGCAGCAGAACATCATTTCCGACCCGCCGTTCACCAAACTCGATATTCTTAGCTGCCGCAATCTGCTAATCTACTTCAACCCAAAACTGCAGGAACAGTTGATACCGTTGTTCCACTATGCCTTGAAACCGGAAGGCTTGCTGGTGCTGGGGAGCGCGGATACGCCAGGCAGCTACAACGAGTTGTTTACGCCGGTGCCGGGATGCGGGCGCATTTACCGCCGCCTGGACGCCAGCACGCAGCGCGTGGCGAACTATTTCCCGACCAAGATCGCGAAGGCTGCGCAACCAAGTTCCATCGAAGTTACTACCATGACCATGAACGGCAATATCCAGACACAAGTAGAACACCTGCTGCTCAAAGCCCATACGCCGGCGGCAGTCATGATCAATAGCGATGACGATATCCTCTACATCCACGGCCGCACCGGCACCTTCCTGGAGCCGGCTGCCGGCCGCGCCAACTGGAACATCCACGCCATGGCGCGCGACGGCCTGCGCTACGAACTGGCGGACCTGATCGAGCGCGCCAACCGCAGCGAGTCGACCGAAACCGTGCGCGAGCTGCTGTTCAAGGACGGCGCGGCCTCGCTGCTGGTCGACATGACGGCCGAAGTTCTCCGCGAAGACGCCCATTCCGGGCATAACCTGCTGGTGACGTTCAACGCTTCGCCGATGCCGGCACGCAAGCGCGGCAGCCGTGGCGCCGATCCGCGCCCGCAGGAGCTGGAACAGCAGCTGACCATGGCGCGCCTGGAACTGCAGGCGGTGCGCGAAGAAATGCAGACCTCGCGCGAGGAACTGAAGGCGGCCAACGAAGAACTGCAGTCGACCAACGAAGAACTGCAGTCGACCAACGAGGAACTCACCACCTCGAAGGAAGAAATGCAGTCGCTGAACGAAGAGCTGTACACCGTCAACGCCGAACTGCAGTCCAAGGTGGACGACCTGTCGCTGGTCAACAGCGACATGAAAAACCTGTTGAACAGCACCGACATCGCCGTCATCTTCCTGGACAGCCAGATGAACATCCGGCGCTATACCAACCAGGCCACCCAGTTGTACAAGCTGATCGCCACCGACCTGAATCGCCCGCTGAGCGATATCGCCAATGACCTGGTGTATCCCACCATGGAAGACGATGCGGCCGAGGTGCTGCGCTCGCTGGTGTTCTGCGAGCGCCAGATCCCGACCCGCGACGGGCGCTGGTTCATGGTGCGCATCATGCCTTACCGCACGGTCAACAACGTGATCGACGGCCTCGTGCTAACCTTTGTCAACGTCACCGAACTTAAACTGCTGGAAGCGCGTTTAACGCCTGAAGGAGGCAGCCTAAAATGAGCGGTACCGACGCCCTGCGCCAATGGCATGAGCTGCAAGTCAGCCAGCTGGAACTTGAAGTCCAGAGTGCCGCCCTGGCGGAGCTCGAGCGTCAGAAACGCGAGGTGGAGCAGGGCCTGCTGCGCTATGCGGGCCTGTTCGACCAGGCGCCGGTATGCTACCTGGCGCTGGCGCGCGACGGCATGATCGCCGGCGCCAACCGCGCCGCGGAGACGCTGTTCTCCATGCCGTTGCAGGATTTGCCGGGCCAGCCGGTGGAGCGCTTCCTGGCGCCAGCGAGCCAGCAGTCCTTGCGCCAGTTGCTGGCCAGCCTGCACGCCGACGGCGGCAGCGCTGCCATCGATGCGCACCTGTTCCAGGGCATCGGCGGCGGGCGGGTACACATCGAAGCCAATCTTGATCATGCCGGCGAAGCAATCCGCATGGTGATCAGCGAGGTCCGCTCGCACCAGCAGAATGATGCGGCCCTGCGCCGCGCCTTCGCTGTGCTGGACAATCTCGGAGAGGGCGTGGCGGTGGCCGATGCCGATGGCGCCATCGTGGCGGTCAATCCGGCTTTTTCCGCCATCAGCGGGCTGACGGATGTGAAGGCTATTGGCAGCGACCTGGCCGAGCTGTGTGGCGCGGAGACGGCCCTGAAAGTGCTGGCCGGGGGCAACTGGCAGGGCGAGTTGAGCGGACGGCGCCCGGACGGCGGAGACTACCAGACCACCCTGTCGCTGCGCACCCTGGCCGGGCCGGACGGCGGCGTGGCAGGCGTGGTGGCGGTGCTGTCCGATATCAGCCGCCGCAAGCAGGCCGAATCGGCCCTGCAGGACCTGCACCGCAACCTTGAAACGCGCGTGGTGCAGCGCACCGCGGAACTGCTGCACGCCAACGGCCAGCTGCGCCAGCTGTCGGCCCACATGGCGGCGGTCAAGGAAGAGGAGCGCAAGCGTATCGCGCGCGAAATCCACGATGAACTGGGGCAGAACCTGCTGGCCCTGAAGCTGGACATCGCCAAGCTGAACGAGCGCATGACCGGCCGCCAGACCCGCTTTGCGCGGCGCGTGGGGGCGGCGCTGGAGAATATCGACGCCACGCTGCGCAGCGTGCGCGGCATCATGAACGAGCTGCGGCCCTCGGTGCTTGACCTGGGCCTGGCGGCGGCGCTGGAATGGCTGGTGAACGACTTCCGTCACCGCAGCAGCCTGCATTACGAACTGGCCCTGCCCGGCGAAGCCGTGCTGGCGGCCATCGACAGCGAAACCAGCCTGGTACTGTTCCGCATCGTGCAGGAAGCGCTGGTCAATGTGCTGCGCCACTCGCGCGCCGCGCAGGTGGCGGTGCGGCTTGGGCTGGAGCAGGACGTGATCCTGCTCGAGGTGGAGGACAACGGCATCGGCATTGCGCCGGCCTGCCGCGAGCGTCCCGGCTCGTTTGGCTTGATCGGCATGCAGGAACGGGTCGACGCCTTGCACGGCAGCTTCGCCCTGAACGACTACGAGCCAGGCGCAGGGTGCTGCGTGACGGTGCGCCTTCCGTTGTAAAAAAGTCAATAGCCCTGAGGCTCCGGAATGCGTATACTGCCGGAGCTTTTATACGTTCAGGGGACTGTTTTGACTAAAAAACTCGCACTTCCGGCAGCACTGCTACTCGCTTTTGCACCCGCCATGGCCGACGAAGGCCAATGGCAGCCGCACCAACTGCCGCAACTAAGGGCGGAATTGCAGCGCATCGGCATCACCATCCCGGCCGAACGCCTGGCCGACCTGTCCAAGCATCCGATGAGCGCCATCGTGTCGCTGGACGGCTGCTCCGCGTCGTTCGTGTCCCCTGAAGGCCTGGTGGTCACCAACCACCACTGCGCATACGGCGCCATCCAGCGCAATTCGACCGCTGAAAAGAACTACATCGCCAACGGCTTCCTGGCCAAGACCCGCGCTGAAGAACTGCCGGGCGGCCCGACCACCCGCGTCTACGTGACCGACAAGGTGGAAAACGTGACAGAGCGCGTGAACGGCGGGCTGGACAAGTTGACCGGCAAGGATCGCCACGCCGAAGTGAAAAAACGCATCAAGGCGCTGATCGCCGATTGCGAAGCCGACAAGAACTACCGTTGCTCCGTGCCGGCTTTCCATCGCGGCGCCGAGTACTACCGCATCCGCCAGATGATGATCAAGGACGTGCGCCTGGTATACGCGCCGCCGGAATCGATCGGCAACTACGGCGGCGACATCGACAACTACGAGTGGCCGCGCCATACCGGCGACTATTCCTTCCTGCGCGCCTACGTCGGCAAGGACGGCAAACCTGCCGAGCCATCGCCGGACAATGTGCCGTACAAGTCGAAGGACTTCCTGGTGGTTTCCGCCGAAGGCCTGAAGAACGGCGATCCGATCCTGCTGGCAGGCTACCCTGGCCGCACCAGCCGCTACAAGCTGCCGGTCGAGATCCGCTACGCGCGCGACCTGAGCTACCCGATGATGGTGGCCGACTACCAGGCCGACCTCGATGCGATCGCCGCCGCCACCAAGGGTAAGGAAAATGACGTGGTGCGCTACGCCAGCGTGGTCAAGTCGATCAACAACCGCATGAAGAAGACCCAGGGCCTGCTGGACGGCTTCGCCCGCAAGGACATCGCCGCCATCAAGGACAAGCAGGACGCGGATTTCCGCACCTGGTACGGCAAGCAGCCCAAGTCTTCTCCAGCCATGCTGGCCGAACTGGATGCCGCCATTGCCGCCGACATGGACTTGAGCGACGACGAATTCGCCTACGGGGTGGCGACCTACAGCGACTTGCTGAAATCCGCGCGCACCGTGTATCGCCTGGCGCTGGAAAAGCAGAAAGCCGATGCTGACCGCGAGCCGGGTTTCCAGGAGCGCGACATCGCCAACATCAAGGCGCGCCTGAGCCGCCTGGAGCAGTCGCTGGTTCCTGCGGTCGACCAGGCCCGCTACGTCGCCGGCCTGCAGCGCTACGTCAAGCTGCCAACCAAGGCGCATCCACAGTGGCTGGACAACCTGACCCCGGCCTTGGCCGACGTGCCAGGCATGTACCAGAAGACCGGCCTGGCCGATACCGCCACCCGCCTGGCCTGGATGGAGAAGGCACCGGCTGACTTCGAGCAGTCGAGCGACCCGTTCATCAAGCTGGCCGTGCGCATGCATGGCGTAGCCATGACGCTGGAAGAGCGCCGCAAGGAAGTCGACGGCAATCTCGAGAAGATCATCCCGCAATACATGGCCGCCGTGATCGCGTGGAAGAAGTCGCAGGGCAAACCGGTCTACCCGGACGCCAATTCCACCTTGCGCGTGACCTACGGCACCGTGTCGTCCTACCCGGGCCGCGACGGCATCACCAAAGGTCCATTCACCACTGTGGAAGGGATCCTTGAGAAGCACACCGGCAAGGAGCCGTTCGACGCGCCGAAGGCGCTGATCGATGCGGTCAAGGCCAAGCGCTACGGCCAGTTCAAGGACCCGGTGCTGGGCACCGTGCCGGTCGACTTCCTGTCCTCGGCCGACACCACCGGCGGCAACTCCGGTTCCGCCATCGTCAACAAGCGCGGCGAACTGATTGGCTTGAACTTCGACTCCACCTACGAGTCGATCACCAAGGACTGGTACTTCGACCGCGACATCACGCGCGCCATCCACCTGGACGTGCGCTACATGCTGTGGGTGATGAAGGAGGTTGACCATGCGGACAACCTGCTGAAGGAAATGAGCATCAAGTATCCGCAGAAGTAAGCAGAAAAAAGGGGCTCGTAGAGAGCCCCCTTTCGTTTTTGGGCAAATCTCTTAAACCCACTTAAACACTCTTATTCGCCCTTGTTTGCTCTTAAATCGGCGTACTTTGTTTCGTAAGGTCATCGCCTGCGGACCTTCGGAGCGCTGCGCTCCATTCTCATAATGGCAAGCTCGCGTTTTCGCCGTGGCTTTCCTGCTCATGGCATAATCCGGCCTCATCCAAACGCAATTACATGAACGAAACCATCTCCCTGTTCGGCCTGGCCACCACCAATCCATTGGAACTGGTGTCGTTCGTGCTGTCCGTGCTGACCGTGTGGCTGAACATCCGCCAGAACCACTGGGCCTGGCTGTTCGCCATCGTGTCCTCCGCGACTTACGGCGTGGTGTTCTTCGGCGCCAAGCTGTACGGCGACGTGGCGCTGCAAGGCGTGTTCATGACGGTGTCGTTCTGGGGCTGGTACCAATGGCTGCACGGGAATCACGGCCAGCAACTGGGCGTCTCGACGCTGAGCGCGCGCAGCCGCGTGCTGTCGGGCGTGGCCTGGCTGGCAGGCTTCGGCATCCTGGCCTGGTTCCTGCGCCGTTTCACCGACACCGACGTGCCGAACGCCGACGCCTTCCTCACCGCCGGCAGCCTGGTGGGACAAGCCCTCCTGTCGCGCAAGAAAATCGAAAACTGGCACGTCTGGATCATCGTTGACGTGCTGTACGTCGCACTTTACGTGCACAAAGGCCTGATGCTGACGGCCGTCCTGTACGGCATGTTCGTCGCCATGGCCATTGCCGGCCTGCTGGCCTGGCAGGGCAGCAGCGAAGAACCGGAAGAAGCAGTCGTCTGGAAATGAAGCAGCCTTACCGCGTTGCCATCATCGGCGCCGCAGCCTCCGGCAAGACCACACTGGCACAGGCGCTGGCCGAGCGCTACGGCGCCATCTGGGTCCCCGAATACCTGCGCGAATTCTGCGACGCGCGCCAGAGCGTGCCGGTATCGACCGACCAGTTCCACATCGCCACCACCCAGGTGGCGCGCGAAGACGCGCTGGCCGCGCAGGTCGGCCGCTTCCTGTTTTGCGATACCACCCCGCTGATGACGGCGGTCTACAGCATCCATTACTTCGGCGGCATCGACGAGCAGCTCGAAAGCCTCGCGGCGTCGCGCCAATACGACATTACCCTGGTCTGCAAGCCTGAATTTGCATGGATTCCTGACGGTCTTCATCACGAAGAGGAAGATGTCAGCGGTATCATTGACTCGATCCTGCTCGACGAGCTGGCCCGGCGCGGCGTGCCCTACACGCGCATCTCGGGCGGCCTCGAAGAGCGCCTGAAGCAAGTAGCTCAACTCCTGGGAGGTTGAAGCATGAAAAATCTGCTCGCGTGGGCCGCCATGCTCCCCCTGGCGGCGTTTGGCGAGACCGGTTATTACATGGTCACCACCTATGATGTGGAAGGCCAGGCTTCAATCGACTACAAGTACTGGAACGCCCACTACAAGAATTTGCGCAACACGGCCAGTCCGGAAATCGGCATCGGCTATGGCGTGACGTCGCGCTGGTACACCGAATTGACTACGCAATGGTTCCAGCGCGACGGCCGGCAGACGCGCAATACCGGGGTTGAATGGCAAAACGACTTTCTGCTGACGCAAGGGCAGTACGAGGTGGACGTGGCGCTGCATACCCTGGTGGAGCGCGCCAGGCGGCGTGACAACGGTTACGCGGTGGAGTTCGGCCCGGTGCTGCAAATGCAGGCCTGGCGTACGCAGTTGAACTTCAACCTGTTCTTCCAGCGCGAAATGGATAACGGGGAGCAGAACGAAACCGAACTGGCCTACCAGTGGCAGGTCAAGCAGCGCTGGAAGCGCTGGTTTTCGCCCGGCCTGCAGGGCTTCGGCGAAGTAGGGAAGTGGAATGACTGGCTGCCGTCGAAAAAACAATCGCACCGCGCCGGCCCGGCATTCTTCGGCGAAGCGGGCCACTTCAAATACGAAGCGGCCTACCTGTTCGGCAGGAATTCAGGACGCGCAGCGAATTCGTTCTCGATGCGCGCCCAGTACCTCTTTTAGAAGTCCACCTGCGCCGACAGCATGAAGCTGCGCGGCGATCCAGGGAACAGGTAGCCGCCCAGTTCCGGCGTCACATCACGCCAGTAGAACTTGTCGAACGCATTCTTCACCTGCGCACGCAAGATCACCGCCGAACCACCCACGCGCGTGGCGTAAGAGGCGCCCAGATTCACTACATGGTACGACGGCACCATGGTCTTGTTCTCTTTGTCGAATGCCTTCTTGCCTGCGAACTGCCAGTTCGCGTTCAGCTTCAGGCCGGGAACATCGCTCACAGCGTAATCGGCCCAAACGGTCGACTTGACGTTCGGCACGTTGGTCACGCGCTTGCCGTCGACGTCCGCCAGGCCGGTGCCTTCCTGCTCGGTGTGGATCGCAGCCATCGATGCGCCCAACTGCAGCTCGCGGCTCACCTTGCCCTGCGCGCTGAATTCCAGGCCGCGGTGGCGTTCCTGGCCGCTGCGCACGAAGGTATTGGTGGCCAGGTCCGTGAACTCCAGGCCCTGGTCGATCTGGTACAGCGCGGTCGACAGCGTGATGCCGTTGACTTCAGCCTTGGCGCCCAGTTCCACCTGCTTCGATTTGCCCGGAGCCAGCGCATGGTTCTCGTTCTCGGTCTTGAATGGCGCCACGCCGCCGTACTGCAGGCCCTGCGCGTAGTTCACGTAGTAGGACAGCTTGGCGCTCGGGCTGAACACCAGCGCCACATTCGGCAGCCAGAAATTCTCGCGCACCGGCGCGAACTGGCCCAGTTCATTGCGGCGCAGCGATGCGTAGCGCACGCCGGTATGCAGCGCCAGTTGATCGGTCAGGCCGATAATGTCCTGCACGTAGGCGGAGCGTTCATGATCGTTGCGGCGCTCGGAAACCGCACCCACGTCTTTGCTCGACATCGGTACCGCGACCGGGCGATAGATGTTGCTGACGCCAGCAAATTCATACACATAATCGCCCCAGCTCTCGCGGTTGCTAAAGAAGGACAAGCCCGCAGCCAGTTCATGACGGATCGAACCGGTCGCAAAGCGGCCATTCAACTGCGCCTTGGCGGACAGCGGTTTCTTCTCTTCACCCAGGCTGCGGTAGTCGTAGACGTCGTAGTCGCCGTTGCTGCAGAAGCCGGGCCACAGCAATTCGTTCCCGCAGCCGTAAGGGAAGGCGGTGTAATCGTCGCGCTTGAAACGGTGCTGGTTGGCGCTCAGTGTAGCCTTCCACTCCGGCGAAAGCTGGTACTGGAAGCTGACGCCGATATTGCTGGACTCCGTTTCTACAGGCTTGGCCCAAGGCTGATCATTCAGGAAGGTCGCAGCATCGACCACCGGCAGGTTGGTGCCGCCAATCAGCTGGAAGCCTGGCGCCGATTTTTGCGATTTCTTCTGGTAGTCGGCGTCGATTTGCAGCAGCGCCTGCGGGCTGATGCGGAAGTCGAACGCGCCGGATACGAAGCTGCGGTGGCCGTCGGCACCCTTGATGATGGAGCGCATGCGCTCACCCGCGGCATTGATGCGGTAGCCGAAACGGCGGTCTTCGAAACGGCCGCCCAGGTCCATGGTGCCCAGCACCGAACCGCGCTCG
Source organism: Duganella sp. Root198D2 (assembly GCF_001428585.1). Classification (NCBI taxonomy): domain Bacteria; kingdom Pseudomonadati; phylum Pseudomonadota; class Betaproteobacteria; order Burkholderiales; family Oxalobacteraceae; genus Duganella; species Duganella sp. Root198D2. Next base: position 65,886 of record NZ_LMIC01000051.1, read on the forward strand.
CCCACGGCAAACACGGCGCTGCGCAGATTGTTGTCGGTTGGGCGCTTGGTCACATAATTGACCACGCCGCCCGGCGCCGCAACGCCAGCCTGCAGGCCAGCCAGGCCGCGCAGCACTTCGATACTCTCCTTGTTTTCCAGCGGGATCTGGGCGTCGCCGGAAATCGCGTGGCCATCCTTGCGGTAGGAGTTGGCGTTATTCAGCTTGAAACCGCGGATGGAGAACTGCTCGGCATAGCCGACCGCGTTGTAGGCGTCGCCGATGCTGGCGTCGAACTTGACGGCATCGGTGGTGCTGAAAATGTTCAGGTCCTGGATCTGTTCGCGGGTTACCACGCTGACGGAAGCAGGGGTCTGCAGCAAGGGCTGCTCGCTGAAACCGGCCACGGAGGCGCGTTCGGCCGCAACGCGGTTGGCGGTGATGACCACTTCGGTCATTTTCTGGTCCTGCGCAAAGGCGGCAGGGGCGAAGGCGGAAGCTACGGCCAGTGCGGCCAGGGTAAGGCGGTATTGAGTCATTTTTGTGCTCTTGCTGTATGTTGCGCCAGCGGGAGAGCACGAGGGGTGAGAGCGGGGCCCCAGGCTGCGGGACCTTCAACCATCTACGCTTTCCTTCGCTGGCATTATCCAGATCAGGTTCGGAGGGTATTTCTCACCCCGCGCACATGCGCGAGGACCCCTAGCGAGGCGGTATTGTACTACAGGCTCAATTGCAGCGCCTTGCGCACGTCGCCAGGCGTGATATCGCGGCGCTCGCCCAGGCCCGTCAGGCCGGCAGCTTCCAGGGCGGCGACAACGGCGTCGATCGCCTCCGAACCCAGGCCATAACCGGACAGGCGGGTCGGCACGCCCATCTGCTCGAAGAAGGCGCGCGTGTTGCCGATGGCCGCGTCGATACGCTCATCTTCGCTGCCTTTGCCGGCATGCAGGCCCCATACGCGCTCGGCATATTGCAGCAGCTTGCCGCGCTTGGCTTCGCGCCGAATCTGCAGCACGCCCGGCAGCGCAATCGCCAGCGTCTGCGCATGGTCCAGGCCAAACAGCGCGGTCAGTTCATGGCCGATGCCGTGCGTCGCCCAGTCCTGCGGCACGCCGACGCCGATCAGTCCATTCAGCGCCATGGTGGCAGTCCACATGATGTTGGCGCGCACTTCCACGTCGTCCGGGCGCGCCAGTACTTGCGGGCCCAGTTCCAGCAAGGTTTGCAGCAGGCCTTCGGCAAAACGGTCCTGCACCGGCGCGTTGGCCGGATAGGTCAGGTACTGTTCGGTGGTATGGACGAAGGCATCGACCACGCCGTTGCCGACCTGGCGCAGCGGCAGGGTCAGCGTCTTTGCTGGATCCAGTACGGAGAAGCGCGGATAAACGTGTGGGCTCATGAAAGCGCGCTTTTCCTGCGTCTCTGCGCGGCTGATCACGCTGGCGCTGTTCATTTCCGAACCGGTCGCCGGCAAGGTGAGCACGGCGCCAAAGGGCAGGGCGGCCTTCACTACCTTGCCGCCGATTTTCAGGATGTCCCAGGCATCGCCGTCATACGCTGCAGCGGCGGCAACAAATTTTGTACCGTCGACAACAGAGCCGCCGCCCACTGCCAACAGGAAGTCGACGTTCTCGCGGTGGATCAGCTCAACAGCTTTCATCAGCGTTTCATAGCGCGGATTCGGCTCGATACCGGCGAACTCCAGTACCGGATGTTCCAGGCCCGCCAGCGCAGCGTGCACTTCGTCGTAGGTACCATTGGACTTGATACTGCCGCCGCCGAAGAGCATCAGCACGCGTGCATTGGAAGGAATATGTTTTGCCAAGGAGGCAATTTGACCCACGCCGAAGATCACGCGGGTTGGATTGTGGAATTCGAAATTTTGCATAGTGCCGCGAATTATCGCGCAAATCTCACCCATCCGTGCGACACCCCGCCGGACGCCTTGCTACACTTGAGAAATCCGCGCCGCAGGCTGACAATGCGTGTACCCGCATGCCTAAGGAGAGTGAGATGACGCAGGAACACGTGGTCGAGCCGCGCGATTATTTGAATGCCCAGGTGCTGGACATGCACCGGGCACTAACGTCGCTGAGTGAAAAGATCGAAATGCTGGATATGCATAACCAGCGCATCGAAACGTGCACCGATCCCGAGCTGAAGCTGGTCATGGCCAGCCATCGCGATGCCACGCGCAAGCAGATCGCGATGCTGCTGGAATGGGTGCGCCGGCGCGACCCGAAAATGGACAAGGAAATGAAGGACGCGCTGTTCAAGGCGGGACCGATCGCCGCGCAATACCACTACGAATGATGTCCTGGTATCGCGCTGCAAACAGAAAGGAAGTCGATGAAGTTGCAGCCGTACCGGGAGGGCAGCTGGTTTGCCATCCCGCTTGGAAATGGCGGCTATGCCACCGGACTGGTGGCCCGCCTGTCACCGCAAGGAAAGGTCATGCTGGCCTACCTGTTCGGACCAACCCACTGGACGCTGCCGACCCTGGCGGACGTGCAGCCGTTGACGCCGAACGATGCGCTGAAAGTGATCCGCACCGGCGACATCGCTGTGGCTAACGGGCGCTGGCCGGTGATTGGCAACAGCATTGGCTTCGAGCGCGGCGACTGGCCGGTGCCGATGTTCATCCGCCGTGCCGACGCCCTGAAGCGCGCCTGGCAAGCAACCTACGGCGACGACCCGGCCAAGCCGGAACGCGAGGTATCCGTGCCATACGACACGGACGGGTTGGAGAGTGATTCGCTGTTTGGCTACGGCTCTGCGGAACTGCTCATGACCAAATTGCTGGAGTAGGGGGACCCCTATGTACACGGGCGGCTGTTTTTGCGGCGCAGTGCAGTACGAAGCAGACGCGCCGGTGTTGAATTGCACCTGGTGCCATTGCTCAATGTGCCGCCGCCTGTCCGGCGCGCCCAGCGTGGCCTGGTTCAGCGTGCCGCGCACCCAGTTTCGCTACGTGCGGGGCAAGCCCGCCATCTACCATTCCAGCCCCGGCGTGACGCGCGAATTCTGCGGTACATGCGGCACCCATCTCACCTTCGCCGACGACAGCACACCGGGGGAAATTGACATCACCACTGCCAGCCTGGACGACCCTGAAGCGCTGCCGCCGCAAGACCACACCTTCGCCGACAACCGGTTGCACTGGGAACCGATCTGCGACGACCTCCCACGCTACCGCCGCACGCGCCGCGACGGCGCCCTCGAGCGCGCATAGCTGTACCAAGGTGGGCAGCCCGCCCGGCCCGTATGGCGTTTCCGCTGAAATGCCTCGCTATTTGCCATTATAACTAGCTGGCATCGAGTTGATTTAACCAATCTTCGAACCACTCAAGCGGAAGGCGCACTTGGAGAAAGTCGAGATTCTGCAGTTCTTCCAACGTATAAGTGTTCGCCAGATACAGCCCCCATTGGGCATCGACATCGGCCGCTACACGGATAGCGACATCCATCGTATGGACCGTCTCGATGTCAAGCATCGCCATGTGAAACCGTTCGCACCAATGTGCTACGTCTTGATGCGAGATTTTGCCTTCGTTCGGCGTCACCGCCCAAGACAATACTGAGCTTAATGATTCGACTGTGAAGGGAAGGTCGATCTTCTTCGAAACCGATTCGCTCCACGAACCCACTAATTTATTTCGGCCATGCTTCTTGCCGGGCTTAAAAGTATGGTCAGTCATGGCGCTTGCCGCTTTGGGCGGGATAGTGATCATCGTCGATACCAGTCCTTGGGTTCTTCAAAAACAGCCGAATTGAATGGATACAGGGCAGCACTCACATATGCATATCTAAGCTCTACATTGAATTGATTGCTCGAAATCTTGAACTGACCATCTGGTCCGAATGACGCCGCCACATCGAGATTGCCTTCATGCGCAGCGCCGGATATGGATAACTTGTTCAGGTCAAAAAAGGACAGCCGCAACTGGACGCTGTCGTTGCCATTCTCAGCCCATCGCCCGGGACTAGGCTCGGGTAGTTCAGCGAAGTTCAGGCTGACATGAAAATCGCCAGCTTGACCAATAACTATCTGTGCCAGGTGCAACCGGTCGAGCGAAGGTGATCTCCCTCCAAATGGATTGGCCAGCGCAGCTTTGTTGTCGAGATATTCGATCCAGTTTAAAAATCTTTCGTCCATGTTCCCTCGAACAGTCGAATGTAAGGCTCAGCGGTAATCCAGATTCACTGCGTCGGACGATGTGATTGTGGGCATGGCTCAATGCAAACAGGGTGACCGCAACTAAACGGTCCTCGGACGTTTTGAATCTTCGGGCAGATTCTGGTAGCCAGCGCAGTTAAGACTACCAAGCTACGGCGAGACGCGTCCATCTACGTCGCGTGCCAGTGGCGCACCATCGCATCGCAAACGATTTGAACATTTACTGATTTGATCCAGCACTTCCACAACCGCTTGTGTTACGGCTGCAGGGTGGTCTCCCTGTATGCCGTGCGACGCAGCAGGTACAACACGTTGCTTACCCAGGGTTGATAGCGCTGCGATCTCCTTATGGATTTGCTCGTTCTCGTCTTCCATGGCCTTGTTGACGGCGCTTTGCGGTTTGGATGGGTCCATGTAGGGACTCACGCCGCGCGTCAGTACTACCAGTGGAAGGTCGCCAAATGGCTTGCGTAAGGCACGCAATTGTTCGTTACTTGTCGCAAACGCATTGGCTTCGTCGACACGGGTGCGCCAATACGATTTCGTCATCATCATCGCCTTGACCTGCTTGCCCAGCACTGGGCCGAAGTGTTGCGATGGATTTCCGGCGCAGCTGGCGGCCGCGTTGCTTCGGGGCGTAAACCCCTTTGTTGCGGCCTGCAGACATTGTTTATCATGCTCCTTGACCATCTCATAGACCTTCTCCAGGAGGCCTTGTGATGCCTTGTTACTGCGCATGGTCTCGTCCTCGCTCTGAGGTTCGACCAGCACCAATCCCTTTACCTCCCCGGGGTAGCGATAGGTATATACCTGCACGTTACTTCCGCCCAACGAGTTTCCAACCAGCAGGTATGGAGGCTTGATGTCAGCCGCTGATAACGCCCGGTGCAGATCATCTACAGCATTCTCCGACGTATTGGGACGCGGTGAAGAATCGCTGAAGCCGAAGCCTGCGCGGTCATAAATGCAAGAACGCGCATGTTTGGCCACCTCGGGCTGCACTTTGAACCAGTTCCAGCCTGCATCGCCTGCGGGACTGTCGAAGATGACCGTAGTGGCGCCTTGACCTGAGCAATAGAGGTTTATCTTGCGCCCGCCAATGTCAACCTGCTGATGTGGCTTGGCAAACGTGGCAGCGGAAGACCCATCTGCTGCCGCGTTCGCGAATAGCGGCAAACAAAGGGCCAAAAAACAAAAGCGGGACTTGATTCGAGCATGCATCTTCACTGCTGCCTGGCAGTAATTCTGGGTCATTTTTTGAAGCGCTCCATGTCTATCAGTTCGAAGTTGCCCATTCTTTGGAGAGTCGGAGCGAATGTTCCCCACAGCTCCTTCGTCGTGCCTGCGATCGAGACGACAGCGATGTCCATACCGTCGCTGCCCCAGAAGAGTGAGTAGCGAATGTGGTGGGGACCTTCCACAGTTTCGAGACAAACGCGGGTGAGCAGCCCTTGATCCTTCTCTGCGCAGGACTGAATGACCTGGACACCCTTCTTCTTTGCCGCAACAAAGTCGAGGATGAATTCCTTTGCAGTCTTGCCGGTACCTTCTTTGACGCCAACGAAGGTCTGGACCCGAACCCCGGTCGTATACGGACGATTACCGCTACTGTCTTCTCGCGAGATCGTCCACATATACATCGAGCCGTGGTGACCTTCGGAATAAAACCACGACTTCGGGCGTTGAATCTTTCCGCCGGTAGGCTCAAGAATCTGCGTTACGAACTCGGTTGACGGCGATTCGGCGAAAGCCGGGGTTCCAAATGCGAGGGTGGCGAATGCGAATAATGTCTTCATGCGTATAGGGTTTCGTCGAGCCCGGTGCGGCTGACAGAACGGTCTAGCTGCAGGCGGCAGCTCTTGTCAACAATAGGTGGCGCTCCTGCTCATTCTGCGTAAGTTTCGCGGCGCGTTCGAATTCAAAGCGCGCTTCGGGCAGGCGGTTCAGCTTGAACAGGAAGTCGCCCCGCACGCTTGGCAGCAGGTGGTACTGCTTGAGCGCCGGCTCATCCACCAGTTGGTCTACCAGCTCCAGCCCGACCGCCGGCCCATAAGCCATGGCCAGCGCCACAGCGCGATTAAGTTCCACCACCGGCGAGGGGGCACGCGTGGCCAATGCAAGGTACAAGTCCGCGATCTGCTGCCAATCGGTGTCCTCGGCCCGTCGCGCGCGGGCGTGGCAGGAAGCGATGGCCGCTTGCAGCACATACGGCCCGGGTACGCGATCCAGGGCCTGCGCCCGCTGCAGCGCCGCCAGTCCGCGCCGGATCAGCATCTGGTCCCAGCGCGTGCGGTCCTGCTCCAGCAACAGCACCGGCTTGCCTTCGGCATCGGTGCGGGCGCGCGAGCGCGATGACTGGATCTCCATCAGCGCCACCAGGCCATGTACTTCCGGTTCGCCCGGCACCAGTTCGGCCAGGATGCGTCCCAGCCGCAGCGCTTCGTTGCACAGGGCAGGGCGCATCCAGTCGGCGCCAGCGCTGGCGGAATATCCCTCGTTATAGACCAGGTAGATCACCTGCAGCACTGCGCCGAGGCGCTCTTCCCGTTCGACGCCGCGCGGCACTTCGAACGGCACCTTGGCCTCGCCCAGCGTGCGCTTGGCGCGCACGATGCGCTGTGCCACGGTCGTTTCGGAGGCCAGGAAGGCGCGCGCGATTTCATCGGTCGTCAGGCCGCCCAGCAGGCGCAGGGTCAGCGCTACGCGCGCTTCCATGGTCAGCACCGGATGGCAGGAAATGAAGATCAGCCGCAGCAGGTCATCGCCGATATTGTCATCGAGTTCGCGCTCCAGGTCCGGCGCAGCATCCTGCAGCAAGCCTTCAATTTCGTAAGTCAGCTCGGGCTCTTTTTCGTGCACCAGTTTCTGGTGCCGAAGGTAGTCGAGTGCCTTGTTCTTCGCCGCCTGCATCAGCCAGGCGGCTGGCCGGTCGGGCGTGCCGTTCTCCGGCCAGGTTTCGAGCGCGCTGACCAGTGCATCCTGCGCCATTTCTTCCGCCAGCGCGACGTCGCGCAGCATGCGTGTCAGGACTGCGATGATCTTTGCTTCTTCAATGCGCCAGACAGCGTCGATGGCGCGGTGGATGCTGTTGTCGTTCATGCAGCTACTTTACCATCAAGGCCATGGCTGCGTGATAAACTCGGCAACTTTTCCAATAATGTATCAGGGCGATGAAGAAGAACGTAGCGACAATCCGTGATGTGGCAGCCGCCGCAGGGGTATCCACTGCCACGGTTTCCAAGTTCGTCAACGGGGCGCAGCGCTTCTCGCCTGCGGTCGAAGCCCGCCTTACCTGCGTCATCGAGGAACTGGGCTACCGCTCCAACCCCATGGCGCAATCGATGATCACCGGCCGCACCAGGGCCATCGGCCTGTCGGTGCTGGACATCACGAACCCCCATTACGCAAGTGTTGTGAAAGGCGCCAACCGCGTGGCCCAGGCCCACGGCTACACCTTGCTGCTGGTCGATACCGAAGAAACGCCGGAGCGCGAGCGGCAGTTGCTGGAAGCCCTGAGCCGGCGCGTGGACGGCATGATCGTCTATTCCCGCACACCGGAGGAGGAATTGGGCTGGCTGCTGGCGCTGGACCGTCCGTCTGTATTTTTCGGCCGCCCGGACTGCATACAGCTGCCCTCCGTGGCCAGTGACGACCAGCTGGGCGCCTTCATGGTCACGCGCCACCTGCTGGCACAAGGCCACAAAAGCGTCGGCTATATGGGCTTTCCCAATTCGCGCCGCAATCCCGAGCGCATGGCAGGTGTGCGGGAAGCTCTCGCGGCGCAAGGCCTGGAGTTGAGTGAATTCGAAGCTGAAGCGCCTACTTCGATCGCAGGCGAGAAACTGTGTTCCTCGATCGTATTGGGCCGGCAGCCGCCCGACGCCCTGGTCTGTTTCAACGACCTGCTGGCGCTAGGCTTCATGAAAGCCGCGCAAACCTTGGGCTTCCGGGTTCCAAACGATATTTCCGTGGTCGGCTTCGACAATATCCAGTTTGGGAATTTCGTCTCGCCCGCCCTTACCAGCGTTGACCTGAATAGCGAACAAATGGGTGCAGCGGCGATGGAGAAACTCCTGGCATCGATCGAAGGCCAGGAAGTCGAGCCCCTTACGGTAATCAACGCGCAGCTTGTGCTGCGCGCCTCCACCGCAACGCGCGCCTGAATTATTTTTTTGCGCGCGAAGCGCTTCGTCTGCGCGGAGTCTTTTGAGCCTGCGCAGGGGGCGTTAGATAGACGACTATTCCGTTCGCGCGTTCATGGCGCCACACCGGCAAAATCCAGTGAATGAAATCGCTGGCTGACCATGCGATAATTCCAATGCCCATCCAGGCAAGAGGTATCGCCACCAGTTCGTAGACCGGTTCCGCTTCAAAGTAGAAGATCCAGACAAGAAGTATAAGTGCCGGGTACAGCAAAGCGAGCCAGACGATGTAGCCGAGCAGGTTGTGCTCTCGACCTTCTTTGGCGCTGGGTCCCATGAAACAGGCGACTTCCCCACGCGTGAATAGATGCGATGCAATCGGTTCCCGCAGCCACTGGTCTTCCCGGCCCGAGATGCGCACGACGCGCCAGGTCAACAGGCAGGTCAAATTCACTAAAATGAAGAACGCGCGCGCCGGTGCGGGCTGTGGGTCGAGAGTGAACGCAATAATCAAGGCCGGGGCCAGGCACGATAGCGCTGCAGGAAGCATGAAAAGGGCGCCGATCAACACCATGCGTGTTACGTACCGTGCCGGAGTTTTCAGAAGTGATCCTATGACGAAGATACAAGGTGCCTGGGCAACCAGATACTTGTACGCCGCCCAAACTTCGTCCCATCCAACTACAGGTATGGCCAGGGCTGCGCCGAAGGTGGCCATAAGGAGCCACCACCCAGCGCCAAGATGCCATATGTTTTGTTTCTCGCTCATGCGCCATGTTGGCACTGGCGCGGGAGGGAGCCATTGATAATTGGCAAGAAGCCGTCGCACCGGGAGGCGCGACGGTGGTTTGCTTTAATTGGCGGAGGCGACCTTGCGCAGTTCTACTTCCATATCGCCCGGGTTAGGGTAGGGGTAGGACTTGACCCAGGCGATAACGTCATCGCGTGACGCCGCATCTACCGCCCAATAGCCGGCAATCAGTTCCTTCACTTCGGCGAACGGACCGTCGGTGATGAAGGGTTTGCCGCCGCTGAACTTGACGCGCGCACCGCGCGCGGTGGACTTCAAGCCTTCGCCCGACAATGCAATACCAGCGGCGACGCCGGCATTGTTGGCGCGGTTCATGATGTCGATCACCACGGCAGGCGGCTCGAAGTCCTGCTCCGCTACAGCATCGGAGCGCAGCAGGATGGCCCAGGCGGCATGCTTGGGCGCTTCGCCGGTGTCGAAGCCTACGCAGCCGCCGGGGCAGCCGGCTTCGCGCACTTCGACCACGGCGCAGCCTTCAGCATCGGCCGAGGGCCAGCGCGCAGCCAGTTCGCTGGCGGCGCGGCGGTCTTCGGCTTCGATGAAGGTGAAACCGGCCACGCTCACGTCCGCAAACGGGCCTTCTTCGTACAGCCACTGGCCGTCGCGGCGGCGCATGCGCAAGCCGCCGTCGGCACTGGAGCGCAGCCATTTGGCACCCGGTACGGCCTGCACCAGTTCAGCGGACGGGAAGTTGTCCTTTTCCGACGCGGCGTCGGCCTTCCGAATAACCATGTACTGCATTGAAGTCTCCTTTATACGGGCGCTGCGATCTTGCTCGCGATGCGCGCTTCCTGTTCACGCAGTTCAGGCGTGAACTCGGCGCCGAAATCCTCGGCCTCGAACACTTGGCGGATTTCGATATCTGAGTCGCTTTCCATCGGATTGGGGCAGCGCTTGACCCATTCGATGGCTTCAGCCAGCGACTTTACCTGAATCAGCCAGAAGCCCGCAATCAGCTCCTTGGTTTCCTGGAACGGGCCGTCGACGACGGTGCGTTTGCTGCCCGAGAAGTGCACGCGGGCGCCGCGCGAACTTGGGTGCAGGCCTTCGCCGGCCAGCAGCACGCCGGCATTCACCAGTTCCTCGTTGAACTTGCCCATGGCTTCGAGCAGTTCGGTTTTCGGCATCTTGCCCGCTTCGGAATCCGGGGTGGCTTTTACGATGAGCATGAATCGCATGTTGTCGGTCTCCTCAGGCTTTGCAGTCAGGTGATTTGTCCATCATTTCCTTCATCCCTTCCTGCATCTGTTCGGGCGTCAGGTCGCGCTTGTGGGTGGCGATCGACCAGCTGTGGCCGAACGGGTCGACCAGCACGCCGTAACGGTCGCCCCAGAACATGTCTTCCGGCGGCATCTTGGCGGTGCCGCCGGCGTCGATGGCGCGCTTGTAGGCGGCGTCGACATCTTGCACGTAAATGTGCAGGGTCACCGGCGTGCCCTTGTAGTGTTTCGGGCCGAAGCAGCCTGCGTCAGGGAAGTCGTCGACCAGCATGATGTGCGAATCGCCGATGCTGATCTGGGCGTGCATGATCTTGCCGCCCGGGCCAGGCATGCGGGCGTTCTCTACCGCGTTGAAAGCTTTTTTGTAGAATTCGATAGCGGCTGCGGCGCCTTCGCACACCAGGTGCGGGGTAACCGTGTGCATGCCTTCTGGAATCGCTTTGACAGTCATGGTCATTCTCCATTCATTGTTGAGGAAAGAGGACACTTTTGCGGCCTCCATATTCCCACGACGAACGCGGATGCGCCAGATCGACACGATTACAAAAGATTTTTTTTAGCCAGCCATTCCGGGGGGGGGGCAGGCCGGCTGCCCCTGCGGGGATGGAACCCCTGACGGCAGAACAGACGGTTTAAAGCGCGCGCAAAGAAATAGTGAACTTCAGCCCACCACCCTCACGGTTGGCAACCTCCAGCTCCGCCTCATGCCGCGACAGCACCCGATCCACGATTGCCAGCCCGAGCCCAGCCCCATTCGCCTGTCCGCGCGCCGTATCCAGACGTGTAAACGGCTTCAACAGCTGCGCGATCTGATCCTCAGGCACGCCCACGCCATGGTCCTGCACCTCAATCACCACCCGCTTGGCCGTATGCATCCCCCGCACCGAGCACTTGATATCAAGCTCGGTCACCTCCGACCCCGGCGTCTTGCCATAGCGCCGTGCATTCTCAACCAGGTTGGCAATCACTCGCTTGAGGTCGGTCGCGTTGCCCAGCACATGCGCCTGTTCAGGGATCTCAGCCGTAACCTTGACATCGGAATGCCGGCCGGCCTCATGCGTGCAATCGGCCAGCAGCGCCGCCATATCCACATTGATAAAGCTGGAAGCCTCGGTTGGCTTGGCATAGTCGAGGAACTGCGCAATGATCGCATCCATCTGTGCAATATCCGACTGCATGCCCTCGCGCGCTTCCTGCGACAGGTTGGCCATTTCCACCTCGAGCTGCATGCGCGCCAGCGGCGTGCGCAAGTCGTGGGAAATACCGGCCAGGATCACCGCACGGTCGGATTCGACCTGCTGCAAGTCATCCACCATCTGGTTGAAGCTGCGGTTGGCCTGGCGCACTTCCTGCGGCCCGACTTCCGGCAACGGCTCCGGATGGCGGCCCTGGGCAATCTCGCGCGCAGCGGCGGTCAGGCGTTTCAGCGGCAGGTTGATCAGGCTGGAAATCAGCGCCGCACCAAGCAGCGACACCAGCGCCACCACACCGGCCCAGCCCAGCCATTCGACCGGACCCTGCAGGCGTTCGCGCTCCAGCATCAGCCAGTAACGGTCGTCGGCAATCTTGAAGCTGACCCAATAGCCCGGCACCCCATTGACTTCCGAGGAAAAACGGGTATCGGCGCCCAGCTTGGCGCGCACCAGGGTCTGGATGTCGGCCATCAGCCCCGAGCTTGGCGGCGGCGCCACCTCGTCGTCGTCCTCCATGGTGAACACGCGGATGCCTTCGTTCGACACCAGCTCGAACAGCAGCTCGCGCCGCAAGTCGGTCGCCGAATGGGTGAGGGCGGCGCGGGTGATGGTCACCACCGACACCACCTGGGCGGCAGTCTGCTGCGCCAGCGGCTCGCGCTGGACATAGTTGACCATGCCGAACCAGGCCGACATGGAGAGCGTGGTCAGCACGCTCAGCAGGAGGAAAGTGCGCCAGAACAGGCCGCTGGTCAGCGACGCCGGGCGTGGCATGCGGAATTTCATCGACAGCCCAAAATCAGCGTGGCTGGCCCTCGGGGATGAAGACGTAGCCCAGGCCCCACACCGTCTGGATGTACAGCGGGCTGGACGGGTCCGGCTCGATCAGCTTGCGCAGGCGGGAAATCTGCACGTCCAGGCTGCGGTCGAACACTTCGTACTCGCGGCCGCGCGCCAGTTCCATCAGCTTTTCGCGCGACAGCGGCTGGCGCGCATGGCGCGCAAACACTTTCAGCACCGAGAATTCGCCGGTGGTCAGGGGCACGGTTTCGCCGTTCTTCTTCAAGGTACGCGTGCCCAGGTCCAGCACGAACTGGCCGAACTCGAAGGTTTGCGGGTGCTCGGAAGGCGCGCCCGGGATTTCGTCCGGCTGCTTGCGGCGCAGCACGGCGCCGATACGGGCCACCAGCTCGCGCGGGTTGAACGGCTTCGGCAGGTAATCGTCGGCGCCCATTTCCAGGCCCACGATGCGGTCCACATCCTCGCCCTTGGCGGTCAGCATGATGATCGGGGTCTGGTCGCCGGCGCCGCGCAGGCGGCGGCAGATCGACAGGCCGTCTTCGCCGGGCAGCATCAGGTCCAGTACCAGCAGGTCGTAACGTTCGCGCAGCCACAGCTTGTTCATGGCGGTGGCGTTTTCGGCGGTGACGACGTTGAAGCCTTGCTCGGTCAGGTAGCGGCGCAGCAGGTCGCGCAGGCGGACGTCATCGTCCACCACCATGATCTTGGCCTGGTGGCCTTGCTGGCCGCCGGTCGCGGCTGGAGGGGTAGTGGTGGTATTCATGGGAAGGATTGATCTTGTTGAATTGTCAGATGCATGTCGCTATGGTAACGTCATATTGATTGCCGGTGCCATACCGGTGAAAACTCATTACAAATTCTTACAAACTTTACCCAGTCGCTCTTACTATGGGAAGTTGTAGCGCATACACTGCGGGCATGGATACGGCAAGTACGACGAGGACGGCGATGAAACTTGGTGCGAAAACAGGAGTGGGCAAAGCGGCTTTGGCGCTGTGCGCCGGCCTGTGCTGCACCTTGATGGCCGGCGCGCATGCGCAGTCCGACCAGCGCGGCCGCCAGCAGGAACGCCGTGAAGCGCCACGCGACTTCCGCGACAATCGTATGAACGACGCCCGTGAGGCGCGCTATCCACGCCAGTATGAAGGAAGGATGGACGATGCGCCACGCATGGTGGACGACCGGGACAACGCAGACTCGCGCCGTACGGGCCGCATGACCCCGGACGAACGCCGCGACCTGCGCCGCCAGATCAATGAAGCGGGCCAGCAAGTGTATTCCCTGCCGCGCAGGCGGTGACTTTGTGACGTTTACGTAACGTTAGGAAAACTTTCGGCCCCAAAAACCTCCGGAATTTGATGTTTTGCGTGTAATATTGATTGCCCGCAAGACAACGCGCCCCGGCGCGCCCATGATCAGGGCACTGGAGGAGGAGCTTTGTCCCAAATTGCACAACAGGAGAGCGCCGGCAACCTGCCGGCCGGTGTAGTCCAGCGCCCCGACGGGGTCTACCTGGACATGCGCCTGCTCGCGCCTGAACTGGTCGCCGCGGTCGATGCCTTGTTCCGCAGCGGCTATGTGCTGCGCGGCCTGGATTACCCGGTGCTGGCGCGCGCCCTGTACGGCGCAGGGGCGGAACTGGCGCCCAATCCCGAAATGCTGGTACGCCTGGGCGACCGGCTCGAGCCATTTCCATCCGCGCGCAAGCCCCTGTACCGCAACGTCAAGATCCGCGACGGCGAGGCGGAATACTTCTTTGAACCGATTTACCTGCCGGCCGAGGAGCTGTCGGACGGCACGTTGCTGCCGGAACGCCAGGCGCAACTCGATTTCGACGAATTCGTCGCCGATATGTGGCTGAAGAATGTGCGCTTCGGCATCCAGGTGGCGGCTGTGCGCGCCGCGCTGGCAGCACCCAAGGGTGAACGCGTGGCGGCGGCCCTCGACCTGGAGCCGACCCCGGCGCAGGACGCGCGCGTGGTTGAAGTGGCGTCCGAGCTGCACCGCAGCGATGCGCCGCGCCAGCGCGCGGACGGCACGGTCGACCTGACCAGCTTCCAGAACCGCTTCCCGCAGATCAAGCAGGGCATGCGCCTGCTGCAAAAACTGCCGGGCGTGCCGGGGGAGCCGGGCCGCAATATCGCCGGCCAGCCGCTGGCCGCGCTGGCGCCGAATGACGTCGATCTGGGCCGCCTTGCGGGCGAGGGCACGGTCATCGCCCGCGAGCCTGACGGCGAATTCCTGGTAGCCGCGCGCGAAGGTTTCCTCAATGTCGACCCGAAAAGCGGGCAGGTGGCGCTGAGCGACAAGATCATCAGCCGCGAAGGCGTGTCCGGCCGCACCACCGGCAACCTGGAGCTGATGGGCGCCTTTGAAGAATTCGGCGACGTGCAGGAGCTGCGCGACGTGAACGGCAGCGACATCACGGTGCACGGCGACGTGTTCGGCAACATCAACTCCAGTGGCGGCACCATCGTCCTGGGGCGCAACCTGGTGGGCGGCCGTGCCATCAATGCAAAGGGCGACATCCGCATCGAGGGCGTGGCCTCTGGCGCCACCATCCAGACTGCCTGCGGTACCGTCACCATCACCGGCCGCGCCGAAAGCTGCGTGATCAGCGCGCCCCGGGTGGTGATCGCGCAAGCCTCCAACTGCGAGATCTTTGCCGACGAAGTAAATATGGAGCTGGCCATCGGCTGCGCCGTCGCCGGCCGCAGCGTCATAGTGGAAAGCGCCGGCCCGCGCAAGAGCAGCGAAATGTTCGTCTATGTGGTGGTGAAAGACGTCGCCGGCCACGACGCCGAGCTGGAAGCGCTGCAGAAGCAGGTCGCTGTGCACGAGGTGGAAATTGCTGCCTGGCGCGCGGAACACGACCGCCTGAATGCCATGTCCGAGGTGCGCAGCTACCTGACGCTGGCGGAAAAGCTGCGCAAGGGCGAGATCCACCTGACGCCGGCGCAGGTGCCGCACCTGAAGAAAGTGGCAGGCGCGGTGGCGCCGCACATCAAGCAGATCGGCCAGCTGGTGCAATCGATCAAGGTGGCGGAAGATGCCATCGCTGGAGCGCGCGCCCGCCGCGACGAATTGGAAGCCCTCAAGCGCGATGCCGCCGCCCGCTCCTCGGTGCGGGTCAGCATGGTCGACGGCGAAGTGCTGGTGCGGACCTTGCCCCTGGGCGAGGCGGTGGCGGCCAACTTCATGGCGCAGCCCAAGGATTACAAAGCCATGCTGCGTGGCCCGCGGCTCGATAGCATGGCCATCTTCGCCGGCTCCACCGGCAGCGTAAACTGGCATGGCGCGGCCCCGGCCGAGGCGAGCGTAGCGTAGTGGGCCGATAGCCGTACAATGGCGCAAGAAGATAACCCGGGAGACAAGGTGCCTGCAGACGCTGCCACGGCCGCCGCGGCGGCTGGCAATCTGCCATCGTCGCTGGTCCAGCGTGCCGATGGTGTGTATTTCAAGGCGGAAGCCCCGGCGGCTTTGCTGCAGGCGGCTGCCAACCAGGTATTCCTGTCCGGCGCCTGCTTCCGGGGCCTGGATTACGGCGTCTTCATCCGCGCCGTGTACGGCGTCGGCCCCGAACTGCCGGAAGGCATGGACGGCCAGCCCCTGTGGCGTTTCGCCGACGATGTCGTGCCATTCCCCAGCGGGCGGCGCGACCTGTACAAGTCGGTGCGCATCGTCGGCGGCGAGGCGGAATATTATTTCGAACCGGTGTTTATTGAAGCCGAAGGCGAGGCGCCGGTTCCGGCCCATCTCGATTTCGGCGAGTTCGTGGCCGATATGTGGACCAAGGGCATCCGCTTCGGCATCGATGCGCCGGCGGTGCGCGAGGCCATTGCCAGCGGCAAGGTGGCGCGCCTGATCGTGGCGCGCAGGCTGCCGCCAGTGCCGGGACGCGACGCCGCCATCGTGGAGGTTTCGGAAAGCATCCACCGCTCCAATGCACCGCGCCTGCTGGCCAATGGCCGCTTCGACCTGCACAGTTTCCAGAACCGCTTCCCGCAAGTGAAAGCCCGGGCGCGGCTGCTGCGCCGCGAGCCGCCGCAGGCGGGCACGCGCGGCTTCGAGCTGTCCGGCATCGTGCTGGAACCGCCGCCGGCGCGCGACCTGGAGCTGGCCACGGTGGCCGGCGAGGGGACTGTGGTGGAACATCATGATGGCGTCGACTACCTGGTGTCTTCGCGCGAAGGCTTCATCAACGTCGACAGCAAGAGCAAGCGCATTTCCATCGGGCCCAAGATCGTCAGCCGCGAAGGCGTGTCCGCGCGCACCACGGGCAACCTCAAGCTCGACGGCGATTATGAGGAATTCGGCGAAGTGCAGGAGCAGCGCACGGTGGAGGGCGGCAATATCACCGTGCATGCCGACGTCTTCGGCAATATCGTCTCGCGCGGCGGCACCATCGCGCTGCAAAAGAACCTGATGGGCGGCAGCGCGACCAACGCCGACGGCAATATCCGCGTGGCGGGCGTCGCTTCCGGCGCGCTGCTGCAGGCGA
Source organism: Duganella sp. Root198D2 (assembly GCF_001428585.1). Taxonomy (NCBI): domain Bacteria; kingdom Pseudomonadati; phylum Pseudomonadota; class Betaproteobacteria; order Burkholderiales; family Oxalobacteraceae; genus Duganella; species Duganella sp. Root198D2. Next base: position 82,710 of record NZ_LMIC01000051.1, read on the forward strand.
AAAAAGGCGAGGTGGTGCTGGGCAAGGCGCAGAACTGTGTGATTACCGGTTCGCGGGTGATCATCACCGAGGCTTACAACTGCGAGATCATGGCCGACGAGGTGCTGATCAAGCTGGCCGCCGGCTGCGCCATTGCGGCGCGCCGCATCGAAATCGATAGCGCCGGCCCGCGCAAGCAGGCCGAAATGCAGCTCCACGTGATGGTGCCCGATACCGGCAAATACGACGACAAGCTGGCCGAATGCGCCTTCCGCGCGGACAAGCAGGAGCAGCAGGCGCAGCGCTGCAAGGAGCAGATGGACGCCATCACCGCCGACCAGGAAGTGCGCAACTACCTGCAACTGGCCAGCAAGGTGCGCAAGCAGGAAGTCACGCTGAACCAGGAGCAGCTGGCGCTGTTCCAGAAAATGGCGCTGAAGGTCGGCCCGTCACTGAAGATGGTGGCGCGGCTGCAAGTGGCGATGAAGGAAGCGCAGGCCGCGCAGCAGAAGGAACAGGAACTGGGTGAGCATGTCTACAAGCAGAAACTGTTGGTTGTCGGCGGTGCGCGCTGCACGGTACGCATGGTGGCCGGCGACATGGTAGTGCGCAAACTGGTGTTCAATCCCGACCTCGGGCCGGCCTACCTGCTGCCGCCAAAAGAAGTCAAACTGCGCGTCCGCGCCCCGCTGGGCACGCAGCCCCCGCTCTTCATCGGCAGCGGCGGCCAGTTCGACTGGAGCGGCAGCGCAGCATGAAAGTCGGGGTCAGGTCTGGCGGATTGCCAGACCTGACCCCGACTTTCAAATAGCAGCGTAGCAGGGCATGGCGCCCAGCGGCAGGTCGTGGAACAGGTTGTGGTCCGTGTCGTTGATTGCCCGGTTGGCTTGCAGGACCCGGATCTTGGACAGGTAATCGCCCACCGCCAGCACGCGCGCCATCGGCGTGCGCTGTTCCCCCTTGCGCATGGTTCCCTGTTCGCGGATCGCTTGCGTGATCGAGGGCGGGAAATTCCACGCTTCCGATATGCCGGCCGAAATGGCGAGCGACTCGTGGGCCAGGCGGGCGCGGAAGGTAGTCGAGCCCAGTTCGCCTGGCTTGGCACCAGCGCTGTCGAGCACTGGCAAGGCAGTCAACAGGCCCGCATTCACCACCAGCCCGGCCAGGAAGGCCTCGAACGGATCGACGCCGAATTCCGGCGCCAGCATACGGCAGGCGACGGCGCTTTTTTCGGACTGCTCCCAGATGCGCGGCGCCAGCAGCTTGGTGTAATGGCCCGAATTCAGGTCGATGATGGGGCGGAACGCGACCGTGGTGATCAATTGGCGCAAGCCCTCTTGCCCAACCACGATCACGGCGTGTTCGACGCTGTTGATGCTGGTCACCTCGCCGCTGTTCTGGATGGCGGCATTGGCCAGGCGCAGCACGGACCCCACCAGCACCAGGTCGTTGGAAATCTTGCGCGCGATGTCGGCGCCGGCGAAATTCTCGCTGCGCAGGCTTTGCAGCAGTTGCGGGATCACGCCCGGCATGCGGCGCAGCATGTCGGCCGCATTGTGCCCCGACTGCGCGGCCAGGATCAACTCGTGCAGCACGCGGCCCTCGGGCGCCGTGGTATCGAGCGATTCGTCCTGGTGCAGGCCAAACAGCCAGCGCTGGAAAGTGGCGTTGACCAGGTCCTTCTGTTCGAAATCGGGGCCGCCTTCGAGGGCGGGCGACAGCACCGGGACCGGCGCCGGCGTGGGCGTTGTCCGTGCCGGCGCGGCAGGAGCTGCCGGCTGGGGCCGGCTTTCAGGTGTGGCGAGCAATCGCTTCAGCCATTGGAACATGGGTGCTTTCCCAGCAATTGTTATGAAAGCATTGTAGCCCAGGCTGCAATCTTTGAGGATGGTCAAACTGCTTGCTGTTGCGTAACGGTACGATGGAACAGCGTATCAGCGGAATCAGAGGAGCAATATGGAAGCCGACCTGCGACAGTACCTGACGTTCCGCCTGGGCGGCCTTGAATACGCGCTGGACTACCGCCGCGTGCAGGAGTTGCGTCCATTGAGTGCGCTCGAACGCATTGCGTCGGGCGGGGAGATCGTTGAAGGCGTGGCTTTGTCGCGCGGGGTCATCATGCCCATCGTCGACATGCGCGTGGCGTTCGGCCCACGTCCGCTGGCGCACGATCCGCGTACCGACGTGATCATCCTGCAGCTTTCAACCTGCGTGATGGGGATGGTGACCGATGGTGTAACCGACCTGGTGTCGTTGCCGGCCAGCGCAGTCCACCCCCTGCCGCACGGGGGCGAGGAGGTGGACTACCTGCTGGGGATGGGACAGCTCGGCGAGCGCCGGCTGATCATGCTTGATATCGACCGCCTGATGGCGGTGCGCGCGGCGAAGCGCCCGCGTCAGGCGGCCAGTGCTTCGAGTTGCTCCTGAAGCTCGAGCCATTCGCCTTCCAGCTGCTCCAGCTCCTTGCTGCACTCGACCTGGTCGGCCAGCAGGGTTTTCAGCTTCGGCTTGTTTTCAGCTTCGTAGACGGCCGGATCGGCCAGGGCCGAGTCGATCGCAGCTTTCTGTTCGCTGCGCTGGGCCATGGCGGCTTCCACCTTTTTCAGGCGATTTTCCAAAGGCTTGCGCTGGGCCGACAGGCGCTGGCGCTGCTCGGCTTCCAGGCGCTTTTGTTCCTTGCGGTCGGTGGCGGAAAGCGGCGTGTCCTCGACTGCGCCGGCTGCCGGGGCGGCAGCATTTGCTGCGGCCGGTGCCGCAGCTGCAGGCTTGGCCATCTTGGTTTGCAGCAGCCAGTCCTTGTATTCATCGAGGTCGCCGTCGAATTCGCGCAGGCGGCCGCTTTCGACGATGATGAATTGCTCGGTGGTGGCGCGCAGCAGGTGGCGATCGTGGGATACGACCAGCAGCGTGCCTTCGAACTGCGCCAGCGCATCGGTCAGCGCCTCGCGGGTTTCCAGGTCCAGGTGGTTGGTCGGTTCGTCCAGCAGCAGCAGGTTAGGGCGCTGCCATACGATCAGGGCCAGCGCCAGGCGCGCTTTCTCGCCGCCGGAGAACGGGGCGATCTTGCTGGTCACCATATCGCCAGGGAAGTTGAAGCTGCCCAGGAAGTTGCGCAGCTCCTGCTCGCGCACGGTCGGCGCCATCTTCTGCAGGTGCCACAGCGGCGATTCGTCGTGGCGCAGCATCTCCACCTGGTGCTGGGCGAAGTAGCCGATCACCAGGCCTTTGCCGGTGGTGGCGGTGCCCGTCAGCGGGTCGATGTCGCCGGCGATGGTCTTGATCAGGGTCGACTTGCCGGCGCCGTTCACGCCCAGCAGGCCGATACGCTGGCCTTGCACCAGCGAGAAGGTCACGCCGCGCACAATGGTCTTGTCGCCTTGCTCGGTGTGGTAGCCGCAGTTCACGTCTTCCATCACCAGCAGCGGGTTCGGCGCGCTGACCGGATCGCGGAATTCGAAACTGAATTCGGCAGCCGCGCGCAGCGGTGCCAGTTCTTCCATCCTGGCCAGCTGCTTCATGCGGCTTTGCGCCTGGCGCGCCTTGGTGGCCTTGGCCTTGAAGCGGTCGATGAAGGACTGCAGGTGGGCGCGGGCGCGCTGCTGTTTCTCGATAGCGGAAGCTTGCAGCACCAGTTGCGCCGCGCGCTGGCGCTCGAAGCCGGAATAGTTGCCCGAGTAGCGTTTCAGCTTGCGGTCGTCGATGTGGACGATCACGTTCACGATCTCATCGAGGAAATCGCGGTCGTGGGAAATGATGATCAGGGTGCCTGGGTAGCGCTTCAGCCAGTCTTCCAGCCAGATGATCGCGTCCAGGTCCAGGTGGTTGGTCGGTTCGTCCAGCAGCAGCAGGTCGGAAGGACACATCAGCGCCTGCGCCAGGTTCAGGCGCATACGCCAGCCGCCGGAGAAGCTGGCCACCGGCTGCTGCATCTGCTCCAGCGAGAAGCCCAGGCCGAGCAGCAGTTGCTCGGCGCGCGACTGCACGGTGTAGGCGTCGGCATCGGCCAGTTCGGCGTGGACGTGGGCAATGTCGATGCCGTGCTCCGGCAAATCCGGCAGCGCTTCCAGGCGCGCCAGTTCGGCCTGCAGTTGGCGCAGGTGGGCGTCGCCGTCGATGGCATAGTCGATGGCGGTACGCGGCAGGGCAGGGGTTTCCTGCGCCACGTAGGCCATGCGCCAGCTCTTCGGGAAATCGATGTCGCCCAGGTCCGGGTGCAGCTCGTTGCGCAGCATGGCGAACAGGCTGGATTTGCCGGCGCCATTGGCGCCGATCAGGCCGATCTTGTCGCCCGGGTTCAGGGTCAGGTCGGCGGATTCCAGCAGCGGCTTCAGGCCGCGCATTAGGCTGACGTTGATGAAGCGGATCATTTTCTTTGGTCGTTTCTTTGAAACCGGCAGTGCGGTGTCGGACCCCGCAGGCCAGACACCGCACTACCGGTTTAGAGTTTCAGTTGGTCAGCGGTAAGCAGGAACACCATATCGTCGCCCTGGCTGGTGGTCAGCCAGGTCAAGCCCAGTTCCCCGAAAGCCGCCTCCGCAAACGCTTTCTCATTGCCGATTTCAACGATCAGCAGGCCGTCATCGGTCAAGCGCTCAGCCGCGCCGGCGACAATCTTGCGTACCAGGTCCATGCCATCGGCGCCGCCGTCCAGGGCGATCTGCGGTTCATGCAGGTATTCCTTCGGCAGCTTGGACATCGACGAGGAATTCACATACGGTGGATTGGTGATGATCAGGTCGTACTTCTTGCCCGCCGGGACGTTGGCATACAAGTCCGACTGGATCAGGTTCACGCGGTCCGCGAGTTCGTACTTGTCGACGTTCCTGCGCGCCACTTCCAGCGCATCGCCGGAAATGTCGACCGCATCGACTGCGGCGTCGGGGAAGGCATCCGCCATCATGATCGCCAGGCAGCCGGAACCGGTGCACAGTTCCAGGATATTCGACACGTTCTCCGCATCATTGACCCACGGCGCGAAGTAGTTCGGGATCAGTTCCGCGATATACGAACGCGGCACGATGGTGCGCTCGTCGACGTAGAAGTTGTAGGTGCCCAGCCAGGCCTCATTGGTGATGTAGGCAGCCGGCACGCGGTCGTTGGCGCGGCGCTCGATCACAGCCAGTACTTCGGCGACTTCTTCCGGCTGCAGGCGCGCGTCCATGAACGGCTCCAGGCGGTCCAGCGGCAGCGCCAGGGTGTGCAGGGTCAGGTAGGCCGCTTCATCGTAAGCCTCGGCGCTGCCGTGGCCGAAGAACAGCCTGGCCTTGTTGAAACGGGTGACTGCGTGGCGAATCAGGTCGCGCGGGGTGGTGTACAGGGTGGTATCCATAGTTTTCTTCTTAGCGCAGGAGGTTTTCCAGGGTGCGGCGGTAGATGTTCTTCAGCGGATCGATAAAGCGCACTTCGATGTGCTCGTCGATCTTGTGGATGCTGGCGTTCGGGGGGCCAAATTCTATCACCTGGGGGCAGATCTGGGCGATGAAGCGCCCGTCGGAGGTGCCGCCGGTGGTCGATAGCTCGGTGTCGACGCCCGTTTCATCCTTGATGGCGTGGCACAGCGCCTCGGACAGCGTGCCGCGCGGGGTCAGGAACGGCAGGCCGGACAAGGTCCAGTCAAGCTGGTATTCCAGGCCGTGCCTGTCGAGGATGGCATGCACGCGTTCGCGCAGGCTCTCGTGCGTCGAAGCCGTCGAAAAGCGGAAATTGAAGTCGATGTGCATGTCGCCCGGAATCACGTTGTTCGCGCCCGTGCCGGCCTTGATGTTCGACATCTGCCAGGACGTCGGCAGGTAATACTCATTACCGTGATCCCAGACTTCCGCCACCAGCGCGGCCAGCGCCGGCGCGGCCAGGTGGATCGGGTTCTTCGCCAGTTGCGGGTAGGCGATGTGGCCCTGCACGCCCTTGATGGTCAGGCTGCCCGACAGCGAACCGCGGCGGCCGTTCTTGATCATGTCGCCCAGGGTCTTGTCGGAAGTCGGCTCGCCGACGATGCAGTAATCGATCGCCTCGTTGCGCGCCTTCAGCTTTTCCACCACCTTGATGGTGCCGTCGGTGGCCGGCCCTTCTTCGTCGGAAGTGATCAGGAAGGCGATCGAGCCTTTATGCCCAGGGTTCGCAGCCAGGAATTCCTCGCAGGCGACGACCATGGCGGCAATCGAAGTTTTCATGTCGGCAGCGCCGCGGCCATACAGCTTGCCGTCGCGGTGGGTCGGGTAGAACGGTTCGGACGACCACTTTTCGACCGGGCCGGTCGGCACCACGTCGGTATGGCCGGCAAACACCAGCACCGGACTTTCAGTGCCCTTGCGCGCCCACAGATTGGTCACTTCGCCGGAAATGATGGTCTCGCACTGGAAGCCCAGCGGCTCCAGCCAGGACTTCAAATGGTCCTGGCAGCCCTTGTCGTCCGGCGTGACGGACTCGCGCCCGAGCAGCTTTTCGGTCAGGTCGAGGGTACGGGACGCGCTCATGCCGCGAAAATTTCCTGGTACATGGCGTCGTTGAAACCGACATGCGCTTTCGGGCCGGCGCCAACCAGGACCGGGCGCTTGATCACGGACGGATTCTCCAGCATCAGGGCGACGGCAGCATCGGCGCCGGTAACGGCAGCCTTGCGCTCGTCGGGCAGGGCGCGCCAGGTGGTGCCCTTCTTATTGACCAGCACTTCCCAGTCCAGGGTTTTCAGCCAGGTGCGCACGGTGGCTTCCTCCAGGCCCTGTTTCTTGAAGTCGTGGAAGGTGAAGTCGTGCTGCTGGCCAGCCAGCCATACGCGGGCTTTCTTGACCGTGTCGCAGTTGGGGATGCCGTAGAGAATTATCATCGAGAAGTTGTGCTGGGGCCGCGCTGCAGCCGAAGGACGACATTATATCGTGGCACCGGGGGTGACAAGCCGTGTACGTTTTGCTAATGTTACTGAAGATCATCAAAGGACCAGCTGCATGACTGCCCCGACCAGGACCGAAGCGAAAATTGACACTTCCAATTCGCATTACCTGGAACAGCGGGCGCTGGAACTGGCGCTGTCGCGCGCCGCATCCGAGGGCGAACGCGCCGCCATCGAACGCCTGGCGGCGCTGCGCGCCGAACTGGAGGTGAAGCGTGAAGCGCACAGCCAGCTGATGAACGCCCGCCGCCATGCCCGGGGCGAGTTTTATAGCGACGCCAAGGTCAAGGCCATCAATGAAATGGGCCCGCGCCGCGAGGACCTGGACAAGACAGTCAACCATTACTACGCAAAGCAGGACGGCGCCAAGGGCGTGCTGAAGGTGCATGGCCTGTCGCATTTTGGCGCGGTGACGGTATCGCGGCGCAGCAGCCTTTCCGCAGCCCCGCCGGACATTATTGACGATGTGCGGCAGATGCTGGAGCTGGAGGACGCCTTCGCCGATGCCTGGGCCGCGGCAATTGACGATCCGGCCTACAACGCCGGCCTGGCGCAACGCCGGCTCGATGCGGCCAAAATGTTCCGCACTGCGAGCATGCCAATGTGGCTGGTCTCCCAGCCAGAGTGCCCAATGCAGCGCGATATGGATGCCGCGACACTTGGCCGTGCCTGGAGCAAGCTCGAATCGATCAGCGCGGAGCAGGGGCTGGCGCCGCTGTCCAACTACGTCGGCATTGATGGCCAGGCGGAAGAGGACGGCGCGCCGGCTGCGGAAGTGCTGGCAGCGGTGGATGGACTGCTGGCGGCTATTGGCGCTTCGACGAAAAAGCTGCCGGCTAAAAAGGCCACGCTGGCAGCGCTGGAAGAAGTGCGCGCCATCCTGCAATGGGCGGAGCAGCACCAGGCGCGCGTCTACTTCGAAGTTGAATTCTGAGCGGCGGCTTCAGGTCGCGCTGAAGGCCGGAACGTATATTTCGCTGAACTCGGGCGGGCGACGCTTGGGGCGGCCGCTGGATAGCTCGATGCATACCAGCTCCCAGCGAGCGCGCAGCACGGTAGTGTTGTCGCGCCGGCGCACCAGCTGGAAGCAGCGCTGCATCGAAAGGGAACTGTCGCCAGGTAGCAGCCAGGTACCGAGCAGCAGCTCTTCCCCCTCGTTCGTGGCGAAGATGTAATCGAACTCGCTGCGGCGGATCGCCATGCCGCGATCCAGGCGTTTGTAATCGGCCAGCGTCAGGCCAAGTGCGTTGGAATGCGCCCAGCCAGCTTCCTCGCACCAACGCACGTAGACCGCATTATTGGTGTGGCCGAGACCATCGATATCGCCCGCTCGCGGCGTGACGGGCACGATGAAGGGCGCCGGCCGATCCCAGCAAACTGCCGATTGCGCCATCAGCGCTTCTTGAGGATGGAGCCGAGCACGCCGCGGATGATTTCGCGGCCGACTTGCGAGCCGATGCTGCGGGCGGCGGATTTGACCATGGCCTGCACGGCGGTGTCGCGCTTGCTGCTGCCGCCGAACAGGCCGCCCAGCACGTCGCCCAAGATGGAGCCTCCACCGCTGTCTGCCGGCGCTTCGGCCGGCGCCTGTGCGGTGCCGCGGCCCATCGGGGCACGGCCGCCCGGGGCTGGCGCAGGGCTGGCGCCGGCGCCGCTCACGCGGCCGGTCAGCTTCTCGTAAGCGGATTCGCGATCGACGGCTTTTTCGTACACACCCGCCACGACCGAGTTGTCGCGCGCGGCCTGGCGCTCAGCAGGGGTGATGGGGCCGAGCTGCGATGCCGGCGGCAGCACGAAAGCGCGCTGCACGATTTGCGGCGTGCCTTTCTCGTCGAGGAAGGAAACCAGTGCCTCGCCGACGCCAAGTTCGGTTATCACTTGCGCCACGTCGATGGCCGGATTCGGACGGAAGGTCTCCGCGGCCGATTTAACCGCCTTCTGGTCGCGCGGCGTATAGGCGCGCAGCGCGTGCTGCACACGGTTGCCCAGCTGCCCCAGCACGGTTTCCGGGATGTCGAGAGGGTTCTGCGTGATGAAGAATACGCCCACGCCCTTCGAGCGGATCAGGCGCACCACCTGCTCGATCTTTTGCAGCAAGGCTTTCGGCGCTTCCGCAAACAGCAGGTGCGCCTCGTCGAAGAAGAACACCAGCTTGGGCTTATCGATATCGCCCACCTCGGGCAGGTTTTCGAACAGTTCGGACAGCATCCACAGCAGGAATACCGCGTAGATGCGCGGAGCGTTCATCAGCTTGTCGGCAGAGAGGATGTTCACCACCCCTTTGCCTGCCGCATCGGTTTGAATCAGGTCGTCGATGTTCAGCATCGGCTCGCCGAAGAACTGCTCGCCGCCTTGTTCCTCGATGGCCAGCAGGCCGCGCTGGATGGCGCCGATGCTGGCCGCGCTGACGTTGCCGTAGCTGGTCTTGTAGTCGGCGGCATTGTCGCCCACGTGCTGCAGCATGGCGCGCAGGTCCTTGGTGTCGAGCAGCAGCATGCCGTTGTCGTCGGCAATCTTGAACACCAGTTGCAGCACGCCCTCCTGGGTATCGTTCAGGTTCAGCATGCGCGCCAGCAGGGTGGGGCCGAGGTCCGAAACGGTGGCGCGCACCGGGTGGCCCTGTTCGCCGAACACGTCCCAGAAGGTGACCGGGCAGGCGGCCCATTGCGGGGTTTCCAGTTTCAGCGCTTCCAGGCGCTTGGCCATTTTCTCGCTCGCCGCGCCGGGCTTGGCCATGCCGGACAGGTCGCCCTTGATGTCGGCCATGAATACGGGCACACCGATATCGGACAGGGACTGCGCGATGCGCTGCAGCGTGACCGTTTTGCCGGTACCGGTGGCGCCGGTAATGCAACCGTGGCGGTTCACCAGGCTGGACAGCAAATCGAGGGAAAGGGTGTCGGTTTTGGCGATCGGCAGGGCGGTGCTCATAGGGACAGAATTTCTTGTTGATATGAAATTCCGATCATACCATCAGGCTTGCCGATATCGACTTCGTGTTGCGGACAGCGTGGCCAGGCCAATCAATAGCAGCGCAATCGTTGCGGGCTCAGGAATCGACACCGTAGTCGCCAGGTATTCAGCTCCCGAGCCGGACTGGATGGTGGTGCCTTCAGGGACCAGGAATTCCAGCGTCGCTGTATTCCCGAAATGGGCAAAGCCGCCGAAAGTACCGCTGACCTGCAGCAGTGCTGCGAGTGAAATCGGAACGCCATAATCCAGTGCGAACGTTGCGCTCAGGCCGGGGCTGCTGGCGCTTGCCAGGGGTTCGGGAAGGTTACCGAACCAGTCGGCGACGAGGGCAATATTATTCCCGTCGACAGTCAGGGAAACCGTCATGCTGGCGGAAGTTCCCTGCGTTTCCTCCCCAGCGCCGCCAAGCGTGCCTTCGAAATGCAGGACAACAGTAACTTCCTGTGGGCCGCTAAGTCCTCCCAAAGTGACTGTGTCGCTGAACTGGGCCAGGGACGAGCCAGTACTCATGCTGATGAAGCCGCCGCCCGGTGCAGCGGCATATGAGCTGTCAACACTGGCTTTCAGCACGCCGTAGCCGGCTTGCGCAAGGATCGATCCGTACTGGTCGCTGAAAGTAAGCGCCGTTGTGTCCTGGGCTGTCGAATTGACCACGGCAGGGCACGGTGCGCCGCAGGAAAAGTAGGAAATACTCGACAGCAGCGAGGCCCTGGCCCATGGTCCGCTCAACAGCAAGAAAGTCAGCAGGGACAGGCGTAGTAAGTAATTCATGATCCCCTCCGGAGCGGGCTCGACAAAGTCGATTGCTGTTTGGAGGTGACGCAAGAAATGCACCCGAATAACTAAATTCCATGAATTCAGTTACTTATGGTTGCAGCTTTGTTGGGACCAGGTTTGAGTGTAAAGATTGGCGACACGGCGGGCAAACAATGCCCGCCGCGCGCGTTGCCTGAACTCAGGAGTTCAGGGTGAACTCGGTGAAGGAGGCGTCGGTCGGGGATTTCAGTTCTTCTTCCTCGACAGGTGGTGGCGCTTCCGCGCCATGGTTCAGCAGCCACAGCAAGTTGGTGGCGGAGTCGGCATTGGCCAGCGCCTCATCCTTGGTAATGGCGCCTTCCATGACCAGCTTGTACAGCGCCTGTTCGAAGGACTGCGAGCCCGGCGACAGGGATTTTTCCAGCGCTTCCTTGATCTGGCCGATCTCGCCCTTCTCGATCAAGTCCGAGATGTAGCGGGTGTTGACCATGATTTCGACCGCCGGCGTGCGGGTGCCGCCGCCGGCCGAACGGATCAGGCGCTGCGAGACGATTGCCTTGATGGTCGAGGACAAGTCCTGCAGCAGGGCCGGGCGGTTCTCGATCGGGTAGAAGGAAATGATACGGTTCAGCGCGTTGTACGAGTTGTTCGCGTGCAGGGTGGCCAGCACCAGGTGGCCCGACTGCGCGTACGCCATTGCCGACGCCATGGTCTCGCGGTCGCGGATCTCACCGATCAGGATGCAGTCCGGCGCCTGGCGCATCGAGTTGCGCAGCGCGGTGTAGAAGTCTTTGGCATCGGCGCCGATTTCGCGCTGGTTGACGATCGACTTCTTGTTGCGGAACAGGTACTCGATCGGGTCTTCCAGCGTCAGGATGTGGCCCGAACGCAGCTCGTTGCGGTGGTCCAGCATGGACGCGATGGTGGTCGACTTGCCGGAACCGGTGGCGCCGACCAGCAGCACCAGGCCGCGTTTTTCCATGATCATGTCGGCCAGTACCGGCGGCAGGCCCAGTTCGCCCAGCGGCGGGATGGCCGCAGGGACGAAACGGAACACGGCGGAAATGCTGCCGCGCTGGCGGAAGGCCGACAGACGGAAACGGCCCAGGTTGGCCACGGAGATACCCATGTTCAGCTCATTGGACGTGTCCAGTTCTTCCAGCTGCTCGGGCGAGCAGACCTCAGCCAGCAAGGCCTCCAGGTTTTCGGGCTCGAGCTTTTGCTGGTTGATCGGGATCAGAAGACCGTTGATCTTCAAATGCACCGGCGAGCCTACGGCGAAAAACATATCCGAGGCGTTTTTTTCCTTCATTAGCTGGAACAGGCGGTCCATAGCCATTTTTTGGGTATCTCCTTGTTACGGTTATACGCCGCGCAGCAATTCGTTAATGCCTGTTTTGGCGCGGGTTTGCGCATCGACGCGCTTGACGATGACGGCGCAGTACAGGCTGTACTTGCCATCGGCCGACGGCAACGAGCCCGAAACCACCACGGAGCCGGCCGGCACACGGCCGTAGAATACCTCGCCGGTGGTGCGGTCGTAAATCTTGGTCGACTGGCCGATGTACACGCCCATCGAAATGACCGAGTTTTCTTCCACAATCACGCCTTCCACGATCTCGGAACGGGCGCCGATGAAGCAGTTGTCTTCGATGATGGTCGGGTTGGCCTGCATTGGCTCCAGCACGCCGCCGATGCCCACGCCGCCGGACAGGTGCACGTTCTTGCCGATCTGCGCGCAGGAACCCACGGTGGCCCAGGTGTCGACCATCGCGCCTTCGTCAACGTAGGCGCCGATGTTCACGTAGGAAGGCATCAGCACCACGTTCTTGCCGATGAAGGAACCGCGGCGCGCCACAGCTGGCGGCACCACGCGGAAGCCGCCCTTGGCGAAATCTTCGGCCGAGTAGTTGGCGAACTTGGTAGGAACCTTGTCGTAGAACTGCATGGTGCCGTCGGACGGCATGACCACGTTGTTCTCCAGGCGGAACGACAGCAGCACGGCCTTCTTGACCCACTGGTTGACGATCCAGGCGCCGTTTTCTTTCTGGGCTACGCGCAGCGAGCCGTTGTCCAGGCCGGCCAGCACGTGGCTGACGGCGTCGCGCACTTCGGCAGTGGCGTTGGACGGGTTGATCTCGGCGCGGTTGTCCCACGCGGCTTCAATAATTTGCTGGATGCTCATGATTTCTTCAGTTGTTGGCAGAATTGGACGATACGGCGCGCCGCTTCCAGGCCTTCCCCGGTTTCGGCAACCAGCGCCATGCGGATGCGGTTGCGGCCCGGGTTGCTGCCGTGGGCGTCGCGCGCCAGGTAACTACCCGGCAGCACGGTGACATTGTACTCGGCGTGCAGGCGGCGCGCGAATTCGGTGTCGGACAGGCCGCTGCGGGTCACGTCGGCCCACAAATAGAAGCCGGCGTCCGGCATTTGCACCTCCAGCACCTCCTGGATAAGGGGTGTGATGGCGGCGAACTTAGCGCGGTATTGTGCGCGGTTTTCCTCGACATGGGTTTCGTCGGCCCAGGCGGCGACAGAGGCGGCCTGCACATGCGGGCCCATGGCGCCGCCGTGGTAGGTGCGGTACAGCAGGAATTTCTTCAGCACTTGCGCATCGCCGGCCACGAAGCCGGAGCGCATGCCCGGCACATTCGAACGCTTGGACAGGCTGGAAAACACCACCAGGCGGGCATATGGCTCGCCTTCCCTGGTCAGGCCCAGAATATTGGCGGCCTGCATGGCGCCCAGCGGCGGCTCGTCGCCATGGTAGATCTCCGAATAGCACTCGTCGGCGGCGATGATGAAGTTATAGCGTTCCGACAGCGCGAACAGGTGCTCCCAGTCGGTCAGCGTCAGCACGGCGCCGGTCGGGTTGCCCGGCGAGCAGAGATACAGCAGGCGTACGCGCTGCCAGACTGCTTCCGGCACGCTGTCGTAATCCGGGGAGAAGTTGCGGGCCGGGTCGGAATTGACGAAATACGGCTCGGCGCCGGCCAGGAAAGCCGCGCCTTCATAGATCTGGTAGAACGGGTTAGGGCACATCACCAGCGCGCCGGTATCGGGCGCGATCACCGTCTGCGCGAACGAGAACAGTGCCTCGCGCGAACCGTTCACCGGCAGCACCTGGGTAGCGCGGTCCAGCGTCGGCAGGCCGTAGCGGCGCTCCAGCCAGGACGCGATGGCATTGCGCAGCGCCTCGCTGCCGGCCGTTACCGGGTAGTTGGCCAGGCCATCCAGGTTATCGATCAGTGCCTGGCGGATGAAGGCCGGGGTGGGGTGCTTCGGCTCGCCCATGCCCAGGCTGATCGGCTTGAAAGCGGGGTTGGGCGTGCTGCCGGCGAAGAGCTGGCGCAGTTTTTCAAACGGGTAGGACTGCAGCTTGTCGAGATGTGGATTCATGGCGCGTACGGCTGGTTGAACCATTGATTATAGCCGTACTGGGCAACTGTGGCGTTGCTGCAAAATTGACAAGAGGCTATGATCGATACATGAAGGCCACAACTCCCGAACCTGACCTGCTCGTGCAGGAAACTGTACGCGATGCCGCCGTGACCCGGCGTGTCGGGCAGTTACGCTTGATCGCCGGCCTGATGCAAGGCGCTATATTGTATTTTTTATATCGCGCGCAGCAATCTGGCGCCTGGCCCGCGAATCAGGCCGCACTGTATTTGCCGCTGGTGCTGGCCGCGATCGTGCTGCCGGCGCTGCTGATTTCCAGCCTGGGCCACCTGGAACGGCGGCCATTGGCCTTGTGGCTGGGGGCCGCTGCCGCAGTACTGGCCATGGTTGGCATGCATGACGCCTGGCGCAATGCCCTCGACCACGCGCCCGTGCTGCGCCCAAGCTTCCTGGTGTTCCCGTTCTGCATAGGCTTCTTCTTCGTCGCCCACAGCCTGGTGATGGCCGGTGCACACGACCGGCGCTGGGTCGCGCATTACGCCACCTGCTTTGAAAGCGCCTGGAAGCTCGCCATCCAGCTATTGTTCGCCGGCTTATTCCTGCTTGGCGTGTGGCTGGTGATGTGGATGGGCGCGGCACTGTTTGGCCTGTTGAAGCTGGATTTCCTCGAACGGCTGCTGTTGAAGTCCTGGTTCTCGGTACCGCTGGTGTGCGTGGCGTTTTCCAGTGCCATGCATACCACCGACGTGCGGCCTGCCATCGTGCGCGGCATCCGCAGCCTGTTGCTGGTGCTGATGGCGTGGATCCTGCCGATCGCCATGCTGCTGGTCGGCGGCTTCCTTGCGTCGTTACCGTTTACCGGCCTTGAGGTCTTGTGGCAGACGCGCCACGCCACGGCCGTACTGCTGGCAAGTTGCGCGGTGCTGGTGGTGCTGGTCAATGCCGCTTTCCAGGCCGGCGACGCGGCGGGCGGGCTGGCGCGCATCGTGCGCCTTGCGGCCCGGGTAGCATGCTTCTTGCTGACGCCGCTGGCGGTGCTGGGCGTGTATGCGCTTGGCTTGCGGGTGGCCGATTACGGCTGGACGCCGGACCGGGTGATCGCGGCAGCCTGCCTGCTGGTGGCCTTGTCCTATGCCGGCGGATACCTGCTTGCCGCGGTGCGCCGTGGCGGTCCCTGGCTGGATGGCCTGCGCCAGGTGAATATTGCCGCAGCATTCCTGTCGCTGGCGGTGTCGCTTGCCATGTTCACGCCGGTCGCCGATCCGGCCCGCATTTCCGTGGCCGACCAGGTGGCGCGCCTGGCGCGCGGCGCCACGCCTGCCGACAAGTTCGACTACGGATTCCTGCGTTACCATGGCGCGCGTTACGGCATGCAGGCATTGCAGGCGCTGGCTGCACGCGGCGCAGGTCCTCAGGCCGCGGCCGTACGTATTCGCGCGGCCGATGCACTGGACGAGCGTTATGAGGGCGGGACGGCAGCGCGGGCATCTGCTCCAGCCGCCGGGCCGCCTGACCTCCGCGTGTGGCCAAAGGGCGCGCAATTGCCGGCTGGCTTCCTTACGCAGGATTGGATGAGGACGTGGCAACCGTACACGCCGCCAAGCTGCATGCGCGGTTTGGGCAGGCGCTGTGATGCCATCGTGCTTGATGGCGATGGCGATGGCCGGCCGGATGTGCTGGTGCTGGGTGAGGAGCGCGGCGACGGCGCCGCACTGCTATCGGAGCGAAATGGCAAATGGGAAGTCATCGGCCGGCCGTCAACGGCCCTCGCCGGTTGCCCGCGCTTGCAGCAACGCTTGCGGGCCGGCCAGTTCAAACTCTCTCCCACGCCCTTGCGCGACATCGAGGTGGACGGCCAGCGCATCGTCCTGGTACCGCCGGAACCCGAGCTGCCTGATTGCGCGCCGCGCTAGCCGCCGGCCACGCCCTGGCTCGCCAGCAGCGCCGTCATCCGGCGCCAGTGCGAGCCGCGCCAGAAAACGCCCCGGCAAACGTCGCAAGTCAGGAATTGCTCCTGCGAAGCCCGCACCGATGGCGGCAATTGCGCCGCCACATCGGCCTTCGCCACTTGCCGCAGCGGCGCATTGCAGGCCAGGCAAAGCGTAAACGGCCGCGCGCTGGCTGCCAGGTCCAGGCGCCGGAAGATCTCCGCAAACTGCTCCGCAGGCTTCAACGCCCGCACATAGCAGCCATGCGTGATCCCGCGCCGCTTCAGCAGGTCGCGGTCGCGGGTGAGGGCAACGCGCCCTTCCTCCTCCGACAGCGAGGCCACGGTCGGATCGTCAATCCGGTTGTCATACAGCGTGTCGAAGCCCGCCATGCGCAGCAGCCGCGCCAGCCCGCCCAGATGGGCGTCGGCCACGAAACGCATCACACGCAAAGGTTCGGCGCGCACCCGCAACAGGGGTCGCACGTCGAAAGCCTCGAACTTGGGATAGACCGCCACCCGGTCGCCATCGCACAGGATGCGCTCGAAGCCCGATGATTCGCCGTTGACCAGGATCAGTTCAACCTCGGTATGCGGCACGCCGAGCGCCTCGATCATGTGCTTGGTGGTAGCGGCACGGGCGCACGTCACCGTGAATTCAACCTTGCGACGCCCGCGCGGCAGGAAGTCGTTTAGTTCTTCGTAGAAGCGGAAGGTGGCGCTGACCATGCGTCAGTATAAGGTGATTGCGCTGGCTGTCGCTGGTTCCGGGCGATCTCTGCCTTCAGCCATTTACGGAATGCCCGCACCTGCGGTTTTTGCATGGCGTGTGGAGGGATCACCAAATAGTATTCGTCCGCGCAAGGTATGGCGAGGTCGAACAGGCGCACCAGATGTCCCGAGGCAATCTCCTGCATTGCCACGATATGACGCACCAGCGCTACCCCGTCACCGTCGACGGCGGCACGAATCTGCATGGATAAGTCATCGAACATGACACCGCCGGAGGGTTCAGGCAGGCAGAGTTCGGCCGCCTGGAACCACGGTGTCCAGGGGTCCTCCGAACGCAGCAGGGTGGCCTGTTCCAAGTCACTTGGACAGCGCGGCAATTCGCCCTGACGGTAACGCGGGCTCGCTACAGGATAGAGCACCTCGCCGCTCAGGCGCTCCGTTTCCAGCCCGGGATATTTGCCGCGTCCGAAACGGATGCCGATATCGATCCCTTCCTGCGCCAGGTCCTGTAACTGCTGGCCGACTTGCAGGATTACTTCAACCTCTGGATGTTGTTCGATAAATTGCCGCAGCCGGGGCGCCAGCCAGCGTGCCGCAAAGGAGGGGATCGATGTCACGCTCAAGCGCTGCAACCCTTGCTGCGGTCGCAACTCGGCCGCGCCATCCGCCAACTCCGCCAGGCAGCGCGCCACGGTAGCGGCATAGCGTTGTGCCTCAGGCGTCGCAGTGACCTGTCGCCCATTGCGGGTGAACAGTTGCACGCCCAGCTCCTCTTCCAGGGTTCTTACCTGATGGCTGATTGCTCCGTGCGTCAGGCACAGTTCCGCCGCCGCGCGCGAAAAATTATCGTGGCGAACCGCCGCCTCAAAGGCGCGCAGTGCGGAAAGGTTGGGAAGTCGCATGTGAGTGGTATTAGCAAGGCGGTCAAAAATATATCGTTTTGGCTAGTAATTGGCAAGCAATATCATGCGCTTACTGTTAACCAAACCCGAGCATTACCATGAGTTTCAAACTATATGTAGACAGCCAGTTCATCAGTCCTTACGCCATTTCCGCTTTTGTTGCCCTGCGCGAAAAAGGCCTGGAGTTTGCGATCGAGACCGTCGACCTGGATGCCGGCCAGAACAAGGAATCGTCCTATACCGCCAAGGCCCTGACCGGCCGCGTGCCCTGCCTGGTGCACGACGACTTCATGCTGACCGAGTCGAGTGCCATTACCGAATACCTGGAAGAGATGTACCCTGCACCGAGATACCCGAGCTTGTACCCGGTGCAGACGGAGAAGCGTGCCATTGCTCGCCAGATCCAGGCCTGGATTCGCAGCGACCTGCTGGCGCTGAGGGAAGACCGCAGCACCTACACGGTGTTCTACAAACGGGCGGACCAGCCCGAACAGCCGCTCTCGCCCGCCGCCCAGGCGGCCGCGGACAAGCTGCTGCGGCTGGCCGACCGCGTGGTCAACGGCGATTGCCTGTTCGGTAGCTGGTGCATTGCCGACACTGACCTCGCCATCATGCTGAGCCGCCTGGTGGTGAACGGCGACCCGGTGCCGCAAAAACTCAAGGATTACGTGGCCTTCCAGTCTCAGCGCGACTCCTTGCAAGCGTGGCTGAAGAAAATCAACCCGGTGCCATTGCAGCACACGAAGACGTTGGGCACCTGAAAGACCACGGCAGTCGTCAGGGGGGGCGGGCGCGGCGTCGGGCCGGCTCTATGCAACGGCCGCGCCGGCGCGCATCGGGCACTCCTCCATCTGCGCACCGAGGCGGCGCACCAGCTCGCCGCGCAGTTCCTGCAGGCCGCCGATGCGGCGGTCAATATCGGCCAGCTTGCCCTGCAGGGCCTCACGCAATGCCGCGGCGGTGGCTGCGCTGTCGCGGGCCGGGGCCAAGAGCAGGGGCAGGTCGGCTTCGATCTCCTGCAAGGTAAAGCCCAGTGCCTGCGCCAGGCGGATATAGCGCAGCCAGTCGGCCGCTTCCTCCGGATAGTCGCGGTAGCCGTTGACGCTGCGGCGCGCGGCCAGCAAGCCACGCTTCTCGTAATAGCGCAAGGTATCGCGGCTGAGGCCTGTCGCCTCGGCCAGTTCGCCGATCTGCATGCTGCTGCTCCCAAAAAAGTGCTTGACCATGGAGTGTACTCCAAGGTTTAAGCTGCGCAGCATGAAAACCCAAAACATCCACAAGCTGGTGCGCGCCAGCGCCGCCTACGACCTGCTGCTTACCGCACCCTTTGCCACCCCATGGACCTTCGCCCTTGCGCACGGCCAGCTGTCCGCGCTGAATCAGGCGCTGGGCGGCCTGCCGCTGCCGGCCTTCGGCGCCATGCACCTCCTGTTTGCCTGCCTGATGGGAAGCATCGTGCTGGTCTGGTCCTGGCTGCGCCTGCGCGACCCGCAACCGCAATTCGCCACCTACGACGGCACCGCGCGCTTCCTGTTCAGCACCTGGTTTGCGTGGACATTGGCCGGCGGCGGGCTGCCGCTGGTGTGGCTGTTCATCGTCCCCGAGTTCGCATGGGGCGTCGCCCAGTGGTATGCTGTTCCTCCGTTGAGCAAAAGGAGAGGGTGATATGCAAGCGCAACCTTTAATTGCTGTCAGCAACGTCGAGGCAGCCAGCCGCTGGTACCAGAAAACCCTGGGCCTGAAGAGCGGCCATGGCGGCAACGACTATGAGCAATTGCTGCACGACGGACGCATGGTGCTGCAGCTGCACCGCTGGGACGCCCACCACCATCCCCACATCGGCAATCCCGAGCAGCGCCCCTACGGCAACGGCGCGCTGCTGTGGTTCTGGACCGACGATTTCGACGACGCGGTCGACCGCGCCACGGCTGCCGGCGCGACTGTGCTGGAAGGACCGAAAGAGAACAGCAATGCGCAGCACAGGGAGTTGTGGCTGCGCGATCCGGAAGGTTATGTGGTCGTGCTGGCCGGGCCTTACGGCGACGTCGGCATGTAGCTAGCGCCAGGTCTCGCGCGCCACGCGCAGCATATTGCGGCCCAGGACCTGTTCGATTTCGTTGGGCGCCATGCCCAGCTTGCGCAGTTCGAGCGGCAGCGAGCGCCAGGCATAGATCGGCACGAACGAAGGCGAACGGCCGGCGCGATAGCCGGCCGGCTCCGGCCACCACCATGCCGGGTTGAAGCCGCCGGGCGGCGTATCGTCCAGGTCCTTTTCCCTGAAGCAGATATCCAGCCCGACGCCGGCGTGCGCCACGCCCACCAGGTCGGCCACATACGCCACATGGCGCGCCACGTCAGCCGCAGTCGGCTGCTCGCTGCCGAGGAACCAGGACAGGCCGGACACGCACACCACGCCGCCCGTCGCCGCACAAGCCTGGATCTGTTCATCGGTCACATTGCGCCCATGCGGCACCAGCGCGAAAGGATTGGCATGACTGAACACCACCGGCTTGCTGGAAGCTTCCATGATCTCCAGGCTGCACAGGCGGCCGGTGTGCGAGCAATCGACCATGATGCCCGCCTCGTTCACAGCCTGCAGCACCCGATGGCCCAGGCGCGTCAGCCCGCGCGCCGTGTCATGGCAGCCATCGGCGACGTTGTTGTTACGGTTGTAGGAGAACAGCATCTGGCGCACGCCCAGCCGGGCATACACTTCGGCCATTTCCGGCTGCTCCATCAACGGCATTGCGCCTTCCAGGTCGAAGCCGATAGCCAGCACCCCGTCCGCCGCGGCCTGGATCACTTCATCCACGCCGGACACCAGGCGGTAGCGCCCGGGACTGGCGGCAATGGTGGCGCGGTAGCCGGCAATCACCGACATCACCTGCGAAACCGGATTCATGTCGGCGCCCACGTTGACCGACACATAGTTCACGCCCGCGGAATGGAGCTGGCTGAGGGGTGAAAAGTCCGCCTGCGGATGCTGCGGCAGGCAGATGTGGGCGTCCCAATTGATCATTCTTCTGTAAATGTTGGTAGTTTGATAGCAAACGTATAGTCGCATGAAACCCGGCGCAAGGTATACTGCCGGCTTATCCAATCCAAGCACGCCATGACATTCTCCAGCCTGGGCCTCGCGCCCGCACTGCTCAACGCCGTCACCGAGACCGGCTACAGCACGCCCACCGCCATCCAGACCGCCGCCATCCCGCCCGCTTTGCGCGGCGCCGACGTGCTGGGACAGGCGCAAACCGGTTCCGGCAAGACGGCCGCTTTCGCGCTGCCGCTGCTGCACGCCCTGCTGGAGTCGGGCGGCGCCGGTTCCGGCCAGCGCAAGCTGTACGCGCTGGTGCTGGCGCCAACGCGCGAGTTGGCGGCCCAGGTTGGCGAGACGCTGCGCGGACTGGCCTCGCATTTGCCGTCGCCTGTCAAGGTTTCAGTGGCCTTCGGCGGCGTCTCGATCAACCCGCAGATGATGGCGCTGCGCGGCGGCACCGACATCATGGTCGCCACGCCTGGCCGCCTGCTCGACCTGGTCGAGCACAATGCCCTCAAGCTCGATAGCACCTCGGTGCTGGTGCTGGACGAAGCGGACAAGCTGCTGGACATGGGCTTCGCCGACGAAATCGCCCGCATCATGGCCTTGCTGCCGGCACGCCGCCAGAACCTGTTTTTCTCGGCCACCTTCCCGCCGGCCGTGCAGGCACTGGCCGACAAGCTGCTGCACGAGCCGGTGCGCGTGGCCACCATGGACGAAGCGGGCGACACACCCGACATCACCCAGCGCGCGATCGAGGTCGACCAGTCGCAGCGCACCTCGCTGCTGCGAATCCTGCTGAAAGAAGAGGGCTGGCGCCAGGTGCTGGTGTTTGTCGCCACCAAATACGCCTCCGAGCACGTGGCCGACAAGCTGCGCCGCGGCGGCGTGGCAGCGGAAGCCTTCCACGGCGACTTCAGCCAGGGCGCCCGCAGCTCGGTGCTGAACGACTTCCGCGAAGGCAAACTGAAAGTGCTGGTTGCAACCGACGTCGCAGCCCGCGGCATCGACATCGCGCAACTGCCGGTCGTGGTCAACTACGACCTGCCGCGCTCCCCGGCCGACTACACCCACCGCATCGGCCGCACGGGCCGCGCCGGCGCTTCCGGCCTGGCGGTCAGCTTCATCACCCCCGACGCCGAACAGCACTTCCGCCTGATCGAAAAGCGCCAGGAAGTACGCGTGCAGCGCGAAGGCCTGGCCGGTTTCGAGCCCACCGAGGAAGCCAAGCCGCTGCCCCCCGGCGCCGACGACGGCACCGGCGGCATCAAGGGCAAGCGCAAGAGCAAAAAAGACAAACTGCGCGAAGCCGCCGCCAAGTCCGCCAGCTGACAACAGCCGCGCTCGTGTCACACCATGGGGTCACACCCTAAGTGTGACACGCTCTCAACAATGAATGTGCTTGAGCTCGTGTCACACTCGGGGTGTGACCCCAAGGTGTGACACGGCCTCGGCTGTTATGGGGTGGTGGCGAGCTTGATGCGGCGGCGCAGGCGCTCGGCTTCGCTGGTGTCGCCGGCTTGCTCGGCGCGCTGCAGCTGGACGTTCAGCCAGGCCAGCACCGCCCGGCGCCAGCCTTGGGCGGAGGCGGTGTTGATGGCTGTCGTCACCAGTTCCGGCGTGGCGCGGTTGGATCGCAGCAGTGCCCCGGCGGCGACCATGCGCGACAGCGGATCGCTGACGGCGGCGGCTGCCGCTGCTGCTGCGGTGTCGCTGGCAGCTGCGGCAACCGCGCGTTGCGGCTCGGGCAGCAGGGCGGCCTCGGATGGCGCGGCGCGGCCGGCGAGGTAGCGCGCGTAAGCCTGGTCGGCGGCCGACGCGTCCGGCTGCAGCGGCGTGAAGCCGGGACATTCTTCGAATACCAGCGCCGCTACCTGCACCGCGCAGCGCAGCAGCTCAATGCGGATTGCCAGCGCCGGCTGCGCGGTACTGCCAACCTGGCTGCGCGCCAGCGCGAATTCACGCTCTGCGACCGCTGTCTTGCCTTCCATGTAGGCCGAGGTGGCGCGCTCGGTTGCGCCGGCGGCGTTCAACTGCCAGTCCGGCACCCGCGGACCGCTGCTGCAGGCGGCCAGCGCAACGGCAGCCAGTATTGCGGCGAATTTCGTCATCCTCATGGCAGCTTGATCTCCGGTTCACTGCGCTTGAACGGCCATTTGCGGTTCAGCTCATTGATCATCTGTTCCACCTTGCGCAGGTTGGCATCGACTTCGGCGCGCAGCGTGCTGAGGTCTTCGGTGGCCTCGCGCGTGTTGGCGCCGACGGCTTGCGCCTCCACCAGCACCGCATCCAGCTTCTTCAACGAGTTGCGGGCATCGGCCAGCAGGGCATTCAACTGCTGCACTGCCGCCTGCGTATCGTTGGCCAGGCCTTTGTCGCCGAATACGCGTTTGTCGGCATTGCCCACCAGGCTATCGGCCTTGACCACCAGCGAATTGGCGTTGCGCAGCAGTTCGCGCGCTTTCTGGTCTTCGCCCGCCAGCACGCCGAGCGCGCCGGCGGGGCCGTTCAGCTTCTCGGTCACGCCTTGCACATTGCGCAGGCTGCTGCCCAGTGCCGATTCCTCCGCCGTCAGCGCCGCCAGGTTGTTCAACAAGTCCTTGGCCGTTTGCAGCAGGCGCGGGATTTCGGCCGCCATATCGCCCACCAGCAGCGCGCGCTCGGCATCGGGCGGCAGCGGCGGGTCGGCCGGGATGCCGGTGAAGGCGCGCAGCTTGGCGCCGCCCACCAGGCTCTTTTCCAGCGTGAAGATACTGGTGCTGCGCAGCCAATGCGCGTCCTTGCTCGGTACGTCGACCAGGATGCGGGCCTTGCCGTCCTGCGCCAGTTCGATGCGCTGCACGCGGCCGATCGGGAAGCCGGCGAAGGTCACGTCCATGCCGACCGCCACGCCTTCGGAATCGTCGGCAGTCAGCACCAGCCGCTGCGTCGGCTCGAAAGCGCCGCGCGCGTACATCAGGTACATGACCGCACCCAGCACCAGTGCGACCAGCAGCACCAGCAGGCCCACGGCTTTGGCTTCGGCGTTATGGATCGGCGCCGGTTCCGGGCCGGCTGCGGGAGGAGTCGTTTCGCTCATATCATCAATAATAATTGCCCATCAGGGATGCTGCTTCCACCACCAGTATCACGGAGAACATGCGCACCATGTCCGCCAGTCCGTGCGCGACGCCGATGCGCCGCAGCGGGCTGGACGCGCCGGTGTAATATGAAGAAGCCAGCGGGATCACCGCCACCGCCACGCTGAAAAACACCACCTTCAGCACCAGGATCAGGCATACGGCCGGATTGAAAATCTGCCCCACCACGCGGGTATAGCCCGGCAGCGCCCACGGCGTGAAGCCATACATCACCAGGTAGGTCAGCACCAGGGTCACCAGGCAACTGACCGCAGCCAGCATCCACACCGCAAACACGCCCGCCGCGGCGCGCGGATAAAATTGGGTGCGCAAGGCCGCACGGGCGTCGGGCGCGTTCCCGGCCAGCCTTTGCTGCGCGAATTCGACGCCGGCCGGCAGGGTGGTGCGCAGCGCCACGAACAGCGCCGCCGTCAGCGGCACCAGCTCCAGCACCAGCACGCGCACCACCATTTCCAGCGCATAGCGCGACAGACCGTAGCTCGCCGAGGTGACAACGACGATACGGATGATGACAAGGCTGATCAGCGCGCACAGCACGGAAAACCAGGCCAGGTTGACGGTGGTGGCAACGACGATCTGTTCAGACAGCATGCGCCGGTTATCGCGCCGGTAGCTGGATGGCGCCATGGCGCGCGTCAGCAGCAGCGCGGCGAACTGCAGCAGCTGCCACCAGCTGGTCAGCCATGCGATTGCAGAGCGGTGAGCGTTCATGGTTGGCATACTAGCATTAAGGATGACCTATGGTGTATCGTACTATGTTATGAAACTCCTAAAACTGCTCCTGGCAGCGAGCTTGCTGTGCTGCTCTTTCGTGGCGTCCGGCGCCCCCGATCCGACTGCGCCGCTGCCGCTTGATCCCCAGATCAGGACCGGCAAGCTGGCGAATGGCCTGACTTACTACATCCAGCAGAACCGCCGCCCTGAAAAGCGGGTGGAGCTGCGGCTGGTGGTGAAAGCCGGTTCGGTACTGGAGGACGAGGACCAGCTGGGCCTGGCCCACTTCACCGAGCACATGGCCTTCAACGGTTCCATCCATTTCAAGCGCCATGAACTGATTTCGTGGCTGCAGTCGGTGGGCGTGAAGTTCGGCGCCGACCTGAACGCCTACACCAGCTTCGACGAAACGGTGTACATGCTGCCGATCCCGGTCGACAAGAAGGAAAACCTGGACAAGGGCCTGCTGGTGCTGGAAGACTGGGCCCAGGGCGTAACCTTCAATGATGCGGATATCGAAAGTGAGCGCGGCATCGTGCTGGAAGAACTGCGCCTTGGCAAAGGCGCGACCGACCGCATGAACAAAGTGCTGCTGCCAAAGATCTTCAATGGTTCGCTGTACGCGCGCCGCCTGCCGATCGGCAAGGAGGAAATACTGAAATCCTTCAAGCCCGATGCGATCCGCCGCTTCTACAAGGACTGGTACCGCCCGGACCTGATGGCGGTGATGGTGGTGGGCGACGTCGACCCGCAGGAGGCCGAGCGCCTGGTCGCCAGCCATTTCTCGAAATTGGTGAACCCTGCCAATCCGCGTCCACGCAAGTACCCGCCTATCCCGGAACGCAAGGAATCGGAAGCCATCGTGGTCACCGACCGCGAAGCCCCGTCCAACCTGGTGACGATCCGTTATCCCTTCATGGAACGCGCCGAATCCAGAACGGTTGGCGAGTACCGCACCCACATGGTGGAACTGCTGTCGGCCGCAATGCTCAGCCAGCGCATTGCGGAACTGTCGCAGCAAACCAGCCCGCCGTTCCTGCAAGGCTACAGCAATATGGCCAAGGCCGTGCACGGCCACCAGGCATTCGTTTCAAGCGCCGTGGTGGGCAAGGCTGGCGCATTGCCGGCCATTCGCGCCGTGGTCGAAGAGGGCGAACGCGCGCGCCAGCTTGGCTTCAGCGCGGCGGAGCTCGAGCGCGCCAAGAAGAATATGATGCGCTTCATTGAAAACCTGCACAACGAGCGTGACAAGACCGAGTCCGGGGCCTATGTGAGCGAGTTCACCCGCCACTTCCTGGATGGCGAAGCGATGCCGGGCATCGAGAACGAATACGGCTATTACAAGGACATGCTGCCGGGGGTGACGCTGGAGGAGGTCAACTCCCAGGTGCGCAGCGCGATCCCGGTCGGCCAGAAGAAACTCGTTATCTTCATGGGCAACGACAAGTCGGGCACTGTGGTGCCGCAGGCGGCGCAGATGCTCGCAACCGTCGATGAGGCCGAGAAGGCCACCGTGTCGGCACATGAGGAAAAGGCGCTGGCTGCGAGCCTGATGTCGCAGCCGCCCAAAGCCGGCCGCATCGTCAAGGAAACCTCGGACCAGCTGCTGGGTACCACCGAACTGCTGCTGTCGAACGGCGTCAAGGTCGTGCTGAAGCCGACCGATTTCAAGAACGACCAGGTCCTGATGGCTTCCACCCGTTTCGGCGGGCAGTCGCTGGCGGAGGAGGGCGATATCGTCAATGCCCGCTATGCGAGCGCCATCCTGGCCAGCATGGGCGTCAACGGCTATGCGCCGCTGGACCTGCAGAAGATCCTGGCCGGGCGCAGTGTGCGCTCGGCTTTCGGGATCGGCGGCGTGTCGGAAGGCTATGGCGGCGGTTCCAGCAGCGGCGACGTGGAAACCATGCTGCAGCTGATCTACCTGCAAATGACGCAGCCGCGCCGCGACCAGGCCTTGTTTGATGTCTTCATCGACAAGCAGCAGGAGCAGGCCCGCAACGCCCAGGCGCGCCCGGAAGCGGTGCTGACGGATACCATGCGCACCACCATGTACGGCAACCATCCGCGGGTAGCCCTGACGCCGCGTCCTGAAGAACTGGACGGCATTCGCCTGGACCGGGTGATGGCGCTGCAGAAAGAGCGCTTGTCCAGCGCGTACGGCATGACCTTCTTCCTGGTCGGCAGTTTTGAGCCGGCGAAGATCAAGCCGCTGCTCGCCACTTACCTGGGCGGCTTGCCGGCAGCGAAAATCGCTACCGAATACAAGGATCGCCATGTACGCCCGGTGCGCGGGGTGGTGAAGAAAGAAGTACGCCGCGGCCGCGAGCAAAAGAGCCAGGTCAGCATCGCCTTTGCCGGCGAGGCCAACTACAACGAAGTCGAACAGATGCGCCTGCGCGCGCTGGTCGAGATCATGCAGATCAAGGCGACGGAAGCCTTGCGCGAGCAGCGGGGCCTGGTTTATACGGCGAACATTTCGGGCGGCATGGTACGCCATCCCTACGCCAATTACACCATCAATATCGGCTTGCCGACTGCGCCTGAAAACGTCGACAAGGCGATCGAAGCCACCTTTGCCGAGGTGCGCAAGCTGCAGGAAAAGGGGCCGGAAGAGGCCGACCTGGCCAAGGTCAAGGAAAACTGGAGCAGCAACTACCGCAAAGCCCTGCGTGAAAACGGCTGGTGGCTCATCAACCTGCAGCAAGCGCTGGTCAACAAGACCGACCCCAAAGTGCTGCTGCGCCAGAACGAAATGATTGCCAGCCTGACGGTTGCGGACGTGCAGGCCGCAGCCAAGCGCTATTTCGACTTCAACAATTACGTGCAGGTGGTGATGCACCCGGCCGAGAACAAGCCCGAAGGCAAGGAAGCCAATCCCGACGCAAAGCCGGGGGCGCACGCCGAAGCTGCTAAACTCGCGGATTAAGCGACATTTTTGAATTGTTTTAAATGCATGGTTTCCGTCCCGACCTGGCGCGCTGGCGCCAGCTCCCATCGCCTGCCTGGCTGGCGCGCCTGCTCGATGGCGCGCCCGTGCTGGGGGCGCCTGGCGGGGCATGGGGCCTGTTCGAGGTAGGCTGCGACAGCCTGGCCGACTACCAGTCCGGCCATATTCCCGGCGCCGCTTACATCGACACCAACCGCCTCGAACGGCAGCCATTGTGGAACAAGGTATCCAATGATGCCTTGCTGGCGCTCCTGCTGGAAAACGGCATCCGCCACGACACCACCGTCATCCTGTACGGCCGCAGTTCGCTGGCCGCCGCCCGCGCCGCCCATCTCATGCTGTATGCCGGCGTAGCCGATGTGCGCCTGCTCGATGGCGGCTTCGATGGCTGGCTGCGCGCCGGTCACGCGCTGGAGCAGGGTGCCGGCCCGTTGCCGCAGGCCGCCGCCAGTTTTGGCGCCGTCTTCCCGGCGCGCCCCGACTTCCTGATCGACACCGCCCAGGCGCGCGAACTGCTGCAGCAGCCGGATGGCGCCCTGGTCAGTATCCGCACCTGGCAAGAGCACGTCGGCGCCACTTCCGGCTACAGCTATATCGATGCGCGCGGCGACATCCCCGGCGCACGCTGGGGCCGCGCCGGCAACGATGGCGATGTGCACAGCATGAGCGAATACCAGCACGCTGACGGAACGATGAAACCTTCGGCGGAAATCAGTGCGCTATGGCGCCAGGCGGGAATTGAGCCATGCCAGCGCACCGCTTTCTACTGCGGTACCGGCTGGCGGGCTTCGCTGGCATTCTTCTATGCCTGGCTGATGGACTGGGAGCGCATCAGCGTCTACGACGGCGGCTGGTGCGAGTGGAGCCGGGTCAATCCTTGACCGGCGCTCCGGGAGCGTTTTCTGAAGGAGGCGCAGCATGGATCACCTGCCTGGTCCCGCCGGTTTGCCGCTGGTGGGGAATGTTGGAATCGATACTGCCCATTTCCACCAGAAACTGGAGCAGTGGGCGCGCGAGTATGGGCCGATCTACCGCATGCGCCTGATGGAGCGGCGCTTCATCGTGACCAGCAGGCATGCCGATATTGCGCAGATCCTGCACGATCGCCCGGACCAGTGGCGGCGCTCGCGGCGCGTGGCCAGCATCCTTGAAGAAGCGGCGGCGGTGGGCGTGTTCGCGGCCGAGGGCGAGGAATGGCGCCGCCAGCGCAAGCTGGTCATGCATGCCTTGACGCCGGAAGTCATCAATCGCTTCCATCCCAGGCTTGCGGCCATGTCCGAACGTTTGCGCCTGCGCTGGCTGGCAGCGGCGGAAACCGGGCAGCCGCAACGCCTGCTGCGCGACCTGAAGGCATTTGCCCTCGATGTCGCGATCGGCATGGCCATGGGCCAGGACCAGGACATGGTCCGGAACGAGGACAATCCGCTGCAGCAGGATATCGAATTCGTGTTTACCCAGGTGGCGCGGCGCCTGGTAGCGCCGATCGCCTATTGGCGCACCATCAAGCTGCCTGCCGATCATGCCACCGAGGCCGCCGGCCTGCGCATACGCGCTGCGGTGGACGGCTTCGTTGCCGGCGCGCGGGCCCGCATGGCAGCCAATCCGGCGCTGTACGACAAGCCGGGCAACCTGCTGGAAGCCATGCTGGCGGCGGCGGACATCCCCGGTTCCGGCATCAGCGACGAGACGGTGCGGGCGAATGCCATCATCATGGTGTTTGCCGGCGAGGACACCACAGCCAACACCGTCGCCTGGCTGCTCTACCTGTTGTCGCGCAACCCGCAAGCTGCCGCGCGCCTGGCCGAGGAGGCCGATGCTGCGGCAAGTTCGGCGCAAATGCCTTACCTGGACGCCTGCGTCCAGGAATCCATGCGCCTCAAGCCCGTAGCACCGATCCTGGGCGCGGAGGCGGTGCAGGACGTGGCGCTGGATGGCGTGCAGGTGCCGGCGGGCACCGTGGCCTTCATGCTGGTGCGCCATTCGTTCGAACGCGAAGTGCCGCTGGCCGATGGGGCCGAGTTCCGGCCCGAACGCTGGCTCGATCCCGCCATGAAGGAAAAATTGGACGACCCCGCCCGCAGGATGGTGCCGTTTGGCGGCGGCCCGCGTTTCTGCCCGGGCCGCTATCTGGCCATGAGCGAGATCCGGGTCCTGCTGTCCATGGTGGCGCGCAACTTCACGATCGAGGCCGTGCCCGGCGCGCCGCCGGTGGAGGAGGTGTTCACCGTGACCATGACGCCAAGCGCATTGCCTGTGCTTTTGCGGCCCTGTTCTTCAGCATGGACAAGATGATCGGCAAGGACTTCGAACAGGGGCTGGCGCAGCTGAAGGCGGCTGCGGAAAAATGACGGCAACAGGAAAGTGCAAATAGCGCAACAGGGCTATACTGAGCCTAAACACTCCGCCGGGGGCTGCCATGAAACCGATCCTTTTGTTCGCCGCAGCCCTGCTGGCTGCCCAAAGTACGCTGGCTGGCCCCTTGCGCACCGACCACCCGATTGTCGGCACCTGGCGTTTCGAACTGCCTGATGGCTCCTGTCACGAAATGTACCGTATCCGCGCCGACGGCTCGGCCCTGATCACCAGCGCTGCCGAGATAGCGGAAACCGAGTTCCAGATCGACGACCAGCCCGACGGCGATGGTTTCTACCACTCCAACGACAAGATCGTGAAAGACAACGGCAAGAAGGATTGCACCGGCGAGATTACCGAGGTCGGCCACATCATCCAGTCCTTCATCGTGTTCCATCCTTCGAACAATATGTTCCTGATGTGCCAGCGGCGCGACATGGGAAGCTGCATCGGCCCCTTTGTCCGCGTGCGCGGCACTGAAATCTAGCGCCCCGCCGTGCGCCACGCCCCCGGATTCATGCCCGACCATTCGCGGAAGGCATGGGTGAAAGCGCTTTGCTCCTGGTAGCCAAGCAGGAACGCAATATCGACCAGCGACAGGCCGGGCTGGCGCAAATAGTCGCGCGCAAGGGCAAAGCGCGCTTCGTCCAGCACCTGCTGGAAGCTGGAGCCGGCGTCCGACAGCTTGCGTTGCAGCGTGCGCGGCGCCAGTCCCAGGTCTTCCGCCACGCTGGCAACCCGCACCTGGCCCTGCGACAGCCGGCGCACGATGGCTTCATGCACCTGTGCCGCGATGCCGGCGTTAGCCGCTGCAGCGCGCTGCCTGAGGAGTTGTTCGGCATGCTGCTGCAGCACCGGATAAAGACTCACGTCCGCATTTGGCACCGGCCATGCCAGCAGCGAAGCTTCGAACTGCGCCACATTGGACATCGCATTGAAACGGGGCAGGGCGCCGAACACGCGCATGTACTCGGCGTGGCCGGCCGGATCGCCGCCATCGTGCATCAGCGACAGTTCGGCCGGCGGCAGCGTGGCGCCTGCGAGCCAGTTGCCGAAGACGCGGATGCCGGCAAACACGCTGTCGGCCAGGTGGCGGTGCTGCGCCGGGTAATTCGAATGCCAGGTGTAGTCGGCCAGGGCGCCATGGACTTGCAGCGTGGAGCGTCCCAGGTCGTGCGCCAGCTGTTCGTAGCGCATGGTCTGCTCAAAGGCCTGGCCGAAGTCGCGGCAGCTTAGCAGGACCAGTCCATACACCGTGTAGGTGCCCAGTTTGACGCGCTCGCCCACGTGCAGGCCGAAATGCGGATCGCCGGCCAGCCGGGCGGCAGTATCGAGCAGCTTCACATAGGTATCGGCCGGCAGGGCTTCCGGCAGCGGCTCCAGGGCGCCGGCGGGCAGTCCGGCGGCCTGCTCCAGCGCCTGCGCCGTCACCCCGCGCGCAGCCGCCGCCTCCAGCACAGGTTGCAGGTAGGAGCCCGCTACGCGAGCAGGCTTGGCATGATCGAACAATTCGGCTGGCATGAAAAAGCAAGACTGGCAGGTGGCGATGGATTAAAGTCTATTGAGCAAAGTATAACAAGGGATTGCACATGAAACGATGGAACGGTTGGGGCGACGAGACGGTCGAGTATCCGCTGCATGATGATGCGCTGGCGTTCCTGGCCAGCCTGGTTGGCCAGGGCCGGGCGGTGCAGGATGCCAGTTTCGACGCCGCTTGCGCTTCGCTTGCCGGATCGCGCCTGCCGCCGCACCCCATGATCGATACGGCACCGGCTGTGCGCTTGCGCAATGCGCTTGGCCAAAGCCTGCCGGACTGGCTCAAGTTGCGCTACGGCCGCATTGGCAGCGCGCCGGATGGCGTGGCGTATCCGGAAAGCTCGCAGCAGGTGCGCGAGCTGATCGAGTACGCGCAGCAGCACGGCGTGTCGCTGATCCCGCAGGGCGGCGGTACCAGCGTGGCAGGCCACCTGACCGCGCCGGCCGGCGACAAGCCTGTACTGGCCGTGAACATGACGCGCATGGGCCGCCTGCACCATTTGGACAAGCAGTCGCAGCTCGCCACTTTCGGCGCCGGCGTGCTGGGGCCGGACCTGGAAGCGCAGTTGCGGGCGCACGGCTACATGCTGGGCCATTTCCCGCAATCGTTCGAATACTCCACGCTGGGCGGCTGGGTCGTTACCCGCTCTTCCGGCCAGCAATCCCTGCGCTATGGGCGCATCGAGCAGATGTTCGCCGGTGGCGTGGTGGAGACGCCGCAAGGGCGGCTGGACATCCAGACGTTCCCGGCTTCGGCGGCCGGCACCGACCTGCGCGAACTCGTACTCGGTTCCGAAGGCCGCATGGGCATCCTGACCGAGGCCACCGTGCGCGTCAGCGCGGTGCCGGAATATGAAGCCTTCCACGCCGTTTTCTTCCCGGACTGGGAGCGCGCCGAAACAGCCGTGCGAGCGCTGGCACAGGCGCGCGGCGGCCTGTCGATGCTGCGCCTGTCGAATCCCCTGGAAACGGTGACCATGCTGGCGCTGGCCGGCCACAAGCGCCTGATTGGCCTGCTGGAAGGCTGGCTGAAGCTGCGCGGCTGCAGCGATGGCAAATGCATGCTGATGATCGGCGCCAGCGGCCCGCGGGCCCAGGCCCGCGCCGCCCTGCGCGGCGCCATCTCGACCTGCCGCGGCTTCGGCGGTGTGCACGTTGGGCGCCGCATGGGCGACAAATGGAAGGAAGGCCGCTTCCGCAACGTCTACCTGCGCAACGCCGCCTGGAAGCAGGGCTATGTGATCGACACGGTGGAGACGGCGGTCGACTGGCCGCGCGTGGCGGCGATGATGCGGGCGGTTGAAGCGGCAGCGACCGGTGCGCTGGGCGGCATGGGCGAGAAGGTCCATACCTACACCCACTTGTCGCACCTGTATGCCCAGGGCGCCAGCGTTTATACGACCTTCGTCTACCGCCTGGGCGGCGACTTTGAAACGGACATGGCGCGCTGGCGTGCGCTCAAGCATGCGGTCAGCATGGCCATTGTCGACAATGGCGGCACCATCAGCCACCAGCACGGCGTGGGCAGCGACCACGCGCCATACCTGACGGCGGAAAAGGGCGCCGCCGGCATCGCAGCCATGCAGGCGCTGTTCTCGCACTTCGACCCGCAAGGCATCATGAATCCCGGCAAGCTGCTGCCGGCGGGGCAGGCAGCATGAAGCCGGCTGCCGGCTACGCCGACGCAGGCGGCGCGCAGCACTGGATGCCGGGCGGCCGCGCGCAGGTGGCCGGCTTGCTGGCGCAGGAGTGGGACTTGCTGGTAATCGGCGGCGGCATCACCGGCGCCGGCATCCTGCTCGAAGCGGCGCGGCGCGGCCTGCGCGCCATGCTGGTGGAGCAGCGCGACTTCGCCTGGGGCACGTCGAGCCGCTCCTCCAAGCTGGTTCACGGCGGCTTGCGCTACCTGAAGGAAGGGCAGTTCGCGCTGACCCGTGAATCGGTCCATGAACGCGATGCGCTGCTGCGCGATGCGCCGGGACTGGTCGAGCCGCTGGGCTTTGCCTTTGGCGATTATGCCGGGCGCAAGCCGGGCCGCCGCGCCTTCCTGCTTGGACTGGCAATCTACGACCGCATGGCCGGGCAGCGCGCGCGCCATTATTTCGGCGCGCAGGAGTTCCTGGCAATGGCGCCGCATATCCGCACCGAGGGCCTGCAAGGCGGCATCTGCTACCAGGACGCCAGGACCGACGACGCGCGCCTGGTCATGCGCGTGCTGCAGGAAGCGCAAGCGCATGGCGGCGTTGCCGTCAACTACTGCGCCGTGCAATCGTTGGCAGGGGCGGATGCAGGGCGCGTGCGCGGTGCGTTGGTGCGCTGCGCAGTGAGCGGCGAAACCCACGAGGTCAGCGCCAGGCTGGTGGTGAACGCCACCGGCGCCTGGGCCGACCGCCTGCACGACAAACCCGCAGCGCGCCTGCGCCCATTGCGCGGCAGCCACCTGGTGCTGCCGGCCTGGCGCCTTCCGCTGGCGCAGGCGATCAGCCTGATGCACCCGCACGACGGCCGCCCGGTATTCGCTTTCCCATGGGAAGGCGTCACGATTGTCGGCACCACCGACGTCGACCACCGCACCGACCTGCAGCGCGAAGCTGCCATCACGCAGGAAGAAACCGATTACCTGATGGCCGCCCTGCACGACCAGTTCCCACGGTTGGCAATCAGCGAAGCCGACGTGCTGGCCACTTACGCCGGGGTGCGCCCGGTGATCGACACCGGCAAGGCCGATCCCTCGAAGGAAGCCCGCGACCACGTGCTGTGGCAGCAGGACGGGCTGCTGACCGTTACCGGCGGCAAACTGACCACCTTCCGCGCCATCGCGCTCGACGTGCTGCGCCACGCGGTGCCGCAGCTGCCGCACTGGCAGCCGGACCTCGCGCCGCAGGCCATTTTTCCGGCCGCGGCCAGCGCCGCCAGGCCGCGGCATTTGTCGCCGGGCCAATGCCGGCGCCTGCAGGGCCGCTACGGTGCGCAAGCCGACGCACTGGTCGCCGCCGCCCGGGAAGGCGAACTCGAAGAAATCCCCGGCACCGAAACGCTCTGGGCCCAGCTGCGCTGGGCCGCGCGCCACGAGTCCGTACAGCACCTGGAAGACCTGATGCTGCGCCGCAGCCGCCTCGGCATCCAGCTCTGCAACGGGGCAGCGGCGGTGCTGGGTCGCGTGCGCGCCATCTGCCAGCCGGAATTGGGCTGGGACGACCAGCGCTGGGCTGCCGAAGAAGCGGCATATCTGGCATTATGCCGATCGAACTACAGCCTGCCGAAAGCACGCGAATGAGCAAATACCTCCTTTCCATCGACAATGGCACGCAAAGCGTGCGCGCGCTGCTGTTCGACCTGCAGGGCAACCTGGTCGCCAAGACGCAGGTGCACCTGCAGCCGGCCTACTACTCCGAACAACCCGGCTGGGCCGAGCACAAGGCCGAAAGCTACTGGGACGCCGTGTGCGCCGCTTGCCAGCGGCTGTGGACCGTGACCGACATCCCGCGCAGCGCCATCGCCGGCGTCGCCGTCACCACCCAGCGCGGCACCGTGGTCGCCGTCGACAGCGACGGCAAACCGCTGCGCGCGGCAATCACCTGGCTGGACCAGCGACGCACCGAGCAAGTGCCGCCAATCGGCCCATTGTGGACGGCTGCCTTCAAGCTGGCCGGCGTGGACGGCACCATCGACTACTTCCGCCGCGAAGCGGAGGTCAACTGGATCAAGGCCCACCAGCCCGGCCTGTGGGAGCGCACACACAAATTCCTGCTCCTTTCGGGCTACCTGAATCACTGCCTGAGCGGCCGCTTCGCCGACTCCATCGGCTCGCAGGTCGCCTACATGCCGTTCGACTACAAGCGCCACGCCTGGGCCGGCGCGCGCGACTGGAAATGGCAGGCGCTGGCCGTGCGCCCGGACCAACTGCCCGAGCTGCTGCAGCCGGGCGAAGTGATCGGGGCAATCAGCGCATCGGCTTGCGCCGCCACCGGCATTCCGCAAGGCGTGCCGCTGGTCGCCGCCGCCGCCGACAAAGCCTGCGAAGTGATCGGCGCCGGCGGGTTGGAACCGCATATCGGATGCCTCAGTTACGGCACCACCGCCACCATCAACACCACCACCAGCAAGTACCTCGAAGTCACGCCCTTCATCCCGCCATACCCGGCAGCGATTCCCGGCGCCTACAGCACCGAAGTGCAGATCTTCCGCGGCTACTGGATGGTCAACTGGTTCAAGGAGCAGTTCGGCCATCTCGAGCAATCGGCCGCGGTGGAGCAGGGCATGCCGCCGGAAGCGCTGTTCGACCGCCTGGTGAACGAAGTGCCGCCCGGCTCGATGGGATTGATGCTGCAACCGTACTGGAGCCCCGGCATCAAGGTGCCCGGACCGGAAGCGAAAGGCGCGATGATCGGTTTCGGCGACGTGCACACCCGCGCCCACATGTACCGCGCCATCCTCGAAGGCCTGGCGTACGCCCTGCGCGAAGGCCGCGAGCGCATAGAAAAGCGCAGCGGCACCAGGATCACGGAATTGCGCGTAGCCGGCGGCGGCTCGCAAAGCGACGCCGCCATGCAGCTCACCGCAGACATTTTCGGCCTGCCCGCAGCGCGTGCCCACGTCTACGAGACCAGCGGCCTTGGCGCCGCCATTGCCATCGCAGCGGGCCTCGGGTTGCACCAGGACTTCCACAGCGCCATCAACGCCATGACGCGCAAAGGCCGCGTCTTCCAGCCCGACCCCGCCCACCGCAAAACCTACGACCAGCTCTACCACCGCGTCTACCTGAAGATGTACAAACGCCTGCAGCCCATGTACGCAGAAATCGCCGCAATCACCGGCTACCCCGAGAAGCTATAAAGGAAAAAGTCGGGGTCAGGCCTGGCAATCCGCCAAAATGGCGGATTGCCAGGCCTGACCCCGACTTTCAAATTAGCGTTTGGCGAGGGCGGCGCGGGCGGCTTCGATGGCGGTGGTGGGCGGGCGGGTGGCGCGTACCTGGTTGCGGCCGTCTTCTTTGGCGGCGTACATGGCGCGGTCGGCGGCGACGAACAGGGATTCGATGTTGTCGGTCGGCGTCGGGCACAGCGTTGCTGCGCCGATGCTGACGGTGATGTGGGGTGAAGTCACGGAGCGCGGATGCGGGATGTGCAGCGATTCCACGTGCGTGCGGATCGACTCGGCCATCTGGAAGGCGGCGTCGGCGTCGGTTTCGGCAAACAGCAGCACGAATTCCTCGCCGCCGTAGCGCGCTGCCAGGTCGGTCACGCGCAGCGCATGCGCGCTGATTGCCTGCGCTACCTGCTGCAGGCAGACGTCGCCCTGCGCGTGGCCCAGCGTGTCGTTGTACAGCTTGAAATGGTCGACATCCAGCACCACCAGCGACAGCGGGGCGCCGGTGCGCATGGCGCGCTGCCATTCCTTCTCGAGGAAGGAGTCGAAGTGGCGCCGGTTGGCAATCTTGGTCAGCGGGTCGATCATGGCTGCGCGCTGCAGCGCATCTTCCGACAGCTTGTGGTGGGTGATGTCATGCAGCAGGCCGATGAACAAGGGCTGGCGCAGGAACATCGGCGTCAGCGTCAAGTCCATGCACACCGATTTGCCGGTGCGGTGGCGGATGATCACTTCGCGCGTGCCGTGGCTGTGCGCCGCTTCAGGATTGGCCGCGTAGCGCGCAAAGTACTCGAGGTATTCGTCGGCCACCAGTGGATTGAGCAAGTCGGAAATCGACTTGCCGGCCAGCTCGTGCGACATGTATCCCAGGTACTGGTCGCAGGCGGGGTTGGTGAACTGGATGCGGCCATCGGCTTCGATGATCAGCAAGCCTTCCGCCATATTGTTGACGATGGTGCGCAGGCGCTCCGACTGTTCCTGCTG
This sequence comes from Duganella sp. Root198D2, assembly GCF_001428585.1. Lineage (NCBI taxonomy): Bacteria > Pseudomonadati > Pseudomonadota > Betaproteobacteria > Burkholderiales > Oxalobacteraceae > Duganella > Duganella sp. Root198D2. Next base: position 119,846 of record NZ_LMIC01000051.1, read on the forward strand.
CGTTTCCGTGGCAAAGCGGATCTGCAGCTGCGTGCGGACGCGCGCGCATACTTCGGCCATGCGCAGCGGCTTGCCGATGTAGTCGACCGCGCCCAGTTCGAAGCCGGCCACGACGTCTTCCTGTTCGTTGCGCGCGCTCATGAACAGCACCGGGATGTCTTCCGTGGCCGGGTGCGATTTCAGGTGGCGGCAAGTCTCGAAGCCGTCCATGCCGGGCATGATGACATCGAGCAGGATCAGGTGAGGGTGCACGCGGCGCGCGATTTCCAGCCCGCGCTCGCCGGAGTTGGCGACGTATGTCTGGTAACCCTGCTCGACCATCAACTTGCGCAGGACCGAGAGGTTGTCCGGCGCATCATCAACAATCAAAATCACGGCATCACGCCGTGGCGAAAAGCTGGTACCGCCTTGATTCATGCTGACTAGGGGTGAGTAGGATATGGCCCTGATGATACCGTGTTGCCAATTGGAATTGTAGAAATTCAAGGAAGGTTTTGCCTAAAAAAGACGTTGGGTTGGTGATAGTTGGTGAAAGTTTCCGTCGAAGTAAGGGAAGTTGTGACATTCCGTGTATATCTGAACATTTTCGCTAACTATTCGGCAACGGTAATCTTAATCATCTTTGCATGATTTTTATCTATCCAGAAAGCAATAGAATGGCGCTTCGTCCAACTCATTAAGATAGCCATGAAAAAACCAAAGCTCCTGCTGGTCCCCATCCTGTTTGCCGCTGTCGCCCTGTCCGGCTGCAAGGTGATCGACACCGGCGAGGTGGGCCTGCGCGTCAACTTCGACAAGACTGTGGAAGCCGAGGAGCGTGTGGCCGGCAGTTTCAACCAGACCATCGTCGGTTCCATCCTGACCTTCCCGATCAAGGACGTCAGCGTCGATGTGCGCGACCTGATGCCGCTGGCGGCGGACAATTCGACCATGAAGGACTTCGACCTGGCGGTGATCTACAACATCACGCCGTCGGCGGTGTCGGACCTGTGGGTCAACAAGAGCCGCTCCTTCCACACGCAGGATGCCAGCGGCGATATCTACCTGATGCACGCCTACATATACCAGACCGCGCGCAACGCGGTGTACAAGGTGGCGCGCAAGTACGAGGCGCTGAACATGAACGACAACCGTTCGCAGATCGAGGAGGAGATCCAGGCCACCATGATCGCGACGCTGAACGATGAAAAGCTGAGCGGCATCACGGTTTCGCAGGTGCGCGTAGGCGGCATGGTGCCTAGCGATGCGGTCAAGGCCAGCGCCGACAACCTGGTGCGCGCGAAAAACGAGGAGAAGACCAAGGAAGTCGAGGTGCAGATCGCGAAGAAGGAAGCCGAGCGTATCGCTGCCCTGAATTCCAATGCCGGCGCCATCTCCTACATGCAGGCGCAGGCCCAGATGAAGATCGCAGAAGGTATCGCTGCGGGCAAGGTGCAGACCGTGGTGATTCCGTATGACTTCAAGGGCATGGTCAACGTCGCCAGCAAATAAATGGGCGCGGCTGTTCTCGCGTGTCATAATCGAAAAGCGATTGGTGACATCGGGAGGGCAAGCGGCGGCGTCGATATGACCCTTTCCGCTGCCGCTACGCCGGAGCGCATGGTGTTTGCCTGGGCCGAGCCGTATATGTGGCTGAAGAATATGATCATCCTGCGGGGATGCCGGCGGCAGCGTGCATTCCATGGCGGCCTTCATTGCTGATCCCAATTTGCGGCTTGGTTTCGGGCGCGGCTATGCTGCCGGACCGGCGTACGAAGATTGCGTAACCCAGTTGCGTAATATCGGCCGCGTTGAGGATGGATGATGGCGATCGTTTGTACGCCATGTTCAGGGTCGGCCGCTTCCAGGCGCTGCTTGCTCCGCAGTTGGCCTACGGCGCTTACCTGAAAGATGAAATCATTGCGGGCAGGGTGCGTATTGAGGATTGGAGTGGCAGCACGCCGCGCGGGCCGGCCAACCTCCTGATGGGCAAGAAGCTGTTCAGCGCCGAGGACTCACGGCGCCGGGCGAACCTGATGAAAGACATGCGCGCCGATGGCACGCTGCTGCGCCTGGTCACCCAATATATGGGACAGGATGAGGCGAGCAGGATGCTGGCGCCGGCGCCTTAGCCCTTACTGCCTTACTGCCTTAGCGTCGGCGCGGCATAGGCCGTGGTGCGCGCCAGTTCTTCCCGCGTGAAGCTTGCGCGCGCGTCGTCGCAGCCGATGTTGGCGGCACATGCTGCCTGCAGTGCTTCCAGGCGTTGCTGCCAGTTCGCTTCGGCCGCCTCCATCCGCGCCAGCGCCTCCACTTGTTCGGCCGGCAGCCGCGCACTGCGCAGGCGATGGACTTCCTGTTCCCCTTTGCCATGGCGGCGTGCATTGCGCACCGCGGCTTCGACGCTTGCGACGGCGGGCGTGGTACTGGCCGTCGGGGCCGCGCTGCGCGGCGGAACCGGCGCAGGCAAGGCCGGTGGCGCGGATGCCGCCGTGCCGCCGCCGGCTGCCGGCGCGGGCGGCGTGAGCGGGACGGCAGGCGAAGGCGCCGGTGCGCCGGCCCGCCACAGTACGGCCGCCAGCGCGACCGATGCAATTGCTAACGTCGCGCGCACCATCACAGGCCGCCAATGATGCTGAGGAGGTTGTCGTAGATCGGGTACACCGCCCATGTCGGAGAATCCCATCCGATCACGTCGAAGTGATCGTACTGGTCGTAGTAGCCGATATAGTTCCAGCTTCCCTTGACCGGCGCGCCGTCGAAGTTGCGCTGCGGCTGGCCGGAAGGGCCGCGCATCGAGACGGTATTGACCACGCCGTCATTCGGGTACCACTCGGGCGCGCGGTAGGAGCCCATGCCGTGCTGCAGGATCGACGGCACCACCCATTCGCCGGCGGTGTTCTTCAGGAAGAAGATCATGTCGTTGCGGGCGTACTGGTAATCGCTGTTCTGGAACGGAGCGATCACGCGGTCGGTGTTGTTGCAGCACCAGTGGCCCTGTTCGGTGGCGCGCGAGCCGATGGAAAAGTAGTAGACGTTGGGTGAAGTCTTCACCCAGCCGTTCAATTGCGCGGCACCGTCCGGCCCCAGGTCCCACTGCGCCGCATCATGGTTGGAAAGCTGCCAGAACGGCGCGCCGCGCGTGCGGTCGATAAAGTCCCCGATCGACTCGGCCGGCCCCTGCGCCAGGCCGTATTGCTCGAGCCGGAACTTGTAGCCGCTGCCGCCGGATCCGCCCAGTCCCGCCATCTCGACCATGCTGCCTGCCAGTTCTGAAACCTTCGGCACGAACTCGACCACCACGTCGCGCAGCGTGGTGCCGTTGTGCGGCGACGAGATTGACGTTGCGCTTTTCACCCAGCCCGCCTTGCCGCCCGCGTACAGGGCGCCGCTGCCTTCCGTGCCGGCGCCGTTCGGCGCGCCTTTTTCCAGCAGCTGGATCAAGGTGCGGATGGTCTGGCCGCCCTGGCTGTGCGACACGAAATGCACCGGGTGCTGGGCATCCCATTGCGGATACAGCGCAACAGGATAGTTATTCGGGTTGTTGGCGGGATCGGTGGCCCAGCATTTGCCGGCCGGCTTCTGGACATGGCCGGCAGCGGCATTGTCTGCCGTATGGCGCGCGCCGTAGTCGGCGCAACCGCCCTTGACCTGGTAATACAGTTCGACCGCACGGTCCCAGTTGGAGCTGACCGGCCCAACGCCGGCGGTGAACACGGGGCGCTGCGTGCCGCGGATATGCGCGGCAATGTCGTTGAAGCCGCCCCAGTACTTGAAGCCGGTGGCAGCAAAGGTCTCCGGCCCGAAACCGAGGAAGCCATGCACCAGCACGACCGGATCGCTATTGGCAGCGTGGGCCGAGGAGGCGGCCAGGCAGGCGGCAAGGGTGAGGCTCGATAGCACTTTCATGCGGTTGTCTCCCGTGGTTTTTTGTGTGATTCATTTCACCACGGGGGGATTGCGCACGGTTGGCGCACAACCGTGCCTGCGGAGCCAATCGCAATGCACGGCGAGCCAGGCGGCCCGCTTAATCGAGTTTGGACAGGATCGCCAGCAGCTTGTCGTACATCTTCAGCGAGGCGGAAGGCTTGCCATCCCAGCCGATCACGTCGAAGTGATCCATGCCGCGCATGGTGTCGACATGATTCCAGGCGCCTTTGAGCGCTTGCCCGGCAAGCGGCTGGATGGTGCTGCCTTCCGGCCCGGCCATGCTGACGGTGTTGACGACGCCGTCGTTGGCGAACCAGCGCTGGTCGGTGCGCACGCGCCCGGCGGCGGTTTGCTGGAACGAACCCATGCCCGGCTGGCCGAAGGACGGCACGACCCATTCGCCCGCCATGCCCTGCAGGAAGAAGAGCATGTCGGGACGCGGGTACTGGAATTCCTTGCCAAACAGGCTTAGCGATTCGGTAGCCTGGGCGCTGAAGGAAAAGTAGTAGACGTCGGGCGAAGTCTTTACCCAGCTATTCAATGCGCTGGCGCCGTCCGGCGACAGTTCCCACTGCGCCGAATCGTGGTTGTCCAGGCTCCAGAACGGATGGCTGCGGGTGCGCTCGAAGAAGTCGTCGATCGATTCCGCCGCACTGGCCTTCATGTTGAACTGCTCGAGACGGAATTTGAAGCCGGCGCCGCTGGAACCGCCGGCGCCTGCCGCCTGCACGGCCAGGCCGGCCAGGGTCGACGCGTCCGGCAGCCAGCCGACCACGATATCGCGCAGCGTAGTGCCGTTATGCGGCGTTGCGATGGAGGTGGCGCTGGTCACCCAGCCGCGTACCGCGCCGCTGCCCACGCTGCCTTGTTCCATCAGCTGGATCAGGGTACGGACAGTCTGGCCGCCCTGGCTATGCCCGACCAGGTGGACAGGGTGCGCGGCATCCCACTGCGGATACAGTGCGGGCGGATATTTGTCGGGGTTATTGGCGGGATCGGCTGCCCAGCATTTGCCGGCCGGCTTCTGGATATGGCCGGCGGCCGCATGCTGCGCCGTGTGGCCTGCGCCGTAGTCGGCACATCCGCCCTTGATCTGGTAATACAGTTCGATGGCGCGGTCCCAGTTCGAACTGACCGGTCCTACGCCAGCGGTGAATACTTCGCGGCCGCTGCCGGCCTTGATGTGCTGTGCGATATCGTTGAAACCGCCCCAGTAGCGGAAAGTGCCGCCCAGGGTGGTGTTGTCGAAGCCAAGGAAGCCGTGCACCAGCACGACGGGAGGCTTGGCATCGGCGGCGTGTGCGCCGCCGGCGGCAAGGCATGCTGCGAGGATGATCCTCGAAATGAATTTCATCCTGCGCAGGCTTGGCTTACATGCGGGCTTTGATCAGCTTGCCCAGCACTTCAATGCCGGCGTGGATGCGCTCCGGCGGCACGGTCACGAAGGACAGGCGCAGGGTGTTGGTGGCCGGCTCGTTGGCGTAGAACGGTGCGCCCGGCACGAAAGCGATCTTGTTCTTGATCGCTTCGTCCAGCAGCTCCATCGCGTTGATGTGCTTTGGCAGCTCGACCCAGATGAACATGCCGCCGTCCGGCTTGGTCCAGGTGGCTTCCTTCGGGAAGTGCTGGTCCATGGCGTCCAGCATGGCCTTGCACTGGTTGCCGTACAGTTCGCGGATGGTCGGGATGTGCTTGTCCAGGAAGCCGTCCTTCACCACTTCGTGCACCACCATCTGGGTCAGTTGCGCGGTGTGCAGGTCGGCTGCCTGCTTGGCCAGTTCCAGGCGGCGCACCATCGGCAGCGGAGCCACGACATAGCCCAGGCGGATGCCGGGGGTCAGCACCTTGGAGAAGGAACCCATGTAGATCACGCCTTCCGGATTCATGGCGATCATTTTCGGGCTCGGCTGGCCGGTATAGGACAGCGCGCCGTATGGATCATCTTCGATCAGCGGCAGGTTCAGGCGGGCGCAGGTTTCCACCAGCTCCTGGCGGCGTGCCACGGACAGCGAACGGCCGGTCGGGTTCTGGAAGTTAGGCAGCGCGTACAGCAGGCGCGCGCCATCCGCGATGGCGTCCAGCGAGGACGGGATCAGGCCTTGTTCGTCGGACGGAACCGAATGGAATTCAGGACGGTACACCGAGAATGCCTGCAGCGCGCCCAGGTAGGACGGGGTCTCGACCAGCACTTTGCTGCCTTCGTCGATCAGCACCTTGCCGATCAGGTCCAGCGCCTGCTGCGAACCGGACACCATCAGCACCTGTTCCGGCGAGATCTTGGCGCCGTTCTGGGACAGCGAATCGGCGATCCACTGGCGCAGCGGCATGTAGCCGTCGGTCGGACCGTATTGCAGGGCGACTTTGCCATTGGTCGACAGTACTTTGTCGTAGGCTGCCTTCATGATCTCCACCGGGAAAGTGGCTGGCGATGGCAGGCCGCCGGCGAAGGAAGTGATCTCCGGCTGCTGGGTGACCTTCAGGATTTCACGGATGAAGGACGCCTGCATGCCTTTGGCACGCTCGGAGAAGTTCCACTGCAATGGGTTCTGGTTCTCGATTTTCATATTCAATCTCTAGCGGGGGTTAAGCGATTTCGGCGATCAGTTCAATTTCAACGCAGGAGCCAAGCGGGATCTGCGCCACGCCAAAAGCGGAACGGGCGTGCTTGCCGGCGTCGCCGAACACTTCGCCCAGCAGCTCGGAGCAACCGTTGGTGACCAGGTGCTGTTCGGTGTAGTCGGGGGTGGAATTCACCAGGCTCATGACCTTGACGATGCGCTTGACGCGGGTCAGGTCGCCGCCGCAGGCTTCCTGCAGGGTGCCCATCATGGCGATGGCGATCGAGCGTGCTGCCTGTTTGCCTTCTTCGGTCGAGATATTCTTGCCCAGCTGGCCAACCCATGGGGTACCGTCGGCTTTCTTGGCGATGTGGCCCGACAGGAACACCTGGTTACCGGATTGTACGTGCATGACGTAGGCGGCTACCGGTGCGGCTGGCGCGGCCAGGGTGATATCGAGCGACTTCAGTTTTTCGTAGACAGACATGTGATTTCCAAGAAAAATGGTTCCGTGAAGTCGTTATTGTACTCTGCGCGTTGCCGAATTCGTCACGGTCAACGGTCCACTTTCATGCGTTTTCCTGCGCCGACAACGGCAATTACGGCAAAAGTGAACAGAATATGCTCAATATGCAAAGTTTCGTTCAGGATCACGGTAGCGGCCACCAACGATAATCCGGGCTGTGCCAGCTGCACCTGTCCGACCCTTGCCACGCCCCCCAGCGCCATGCCGCGGTACCAGAAAAAGAAGCCGATGAACATGGAAAATACGGAGACGTAGCTGAAGCCCAGCCAGGCGCTGGCTGGTGCGGCGGCAATGCTTTGCCAGTCGCGCCGCAGCAGCCAGGCAGTGGCCGGCGCGGCCAGCGGCAATGACAGCACGAGCGCCCAGCCGATCACCTGTTCGCCGCCCATGGTCTGCGACAGGCGGCCGCCTTCGGCATAACCCATGGCGGCCAGCGCCACGGCCGCGAAAACTGCCGGGTCGGCCGCGTGCAGTCCGCCGCCGGACTGGTGCAGCGCAAAGCCAACCACCAGGGCGCTGCCTGCCGCCGCCATGCACCAGAAACCCAGCGAAGGCCGTTCGTGGCCGCGCAAGGCCGCAAACAGGGCGGTTGCCAGCGGCAGGATGCCGACCAGCACTGCGCCGTGCGAGGCGGGCAGCGTGCGCATGGCGATCGAGGTCAATAGCGGAAACCCGATCACGCAGCCGACGGTAACTGCCAACAGCGTTGGCAATTGCGCGCGCGTCGGCAACGGCGCCCGCTTCCAGCGCAGCCAGCACAGGGCCAGTACAGCAGCTGCCACGGCGCGCCCCATCGCAACGAAGACCGGATCGAGGCCCGCCACCGCCAGGCGCGTGAAGGGCAGCGTCAGGCTGAATATGGCGACGCCGATGAAACCGAGCAGCGTGCCTTGCGTTTCCGGGCTGGCGGGCGCCACGGAGCGCTCCTGCCAACCCGGGCCATCATGTGAATAAGGCGTCATGGCAGCACCTCTGACAGCACGCGCATGATCTTCTCCGCATCGACATTGGCCCCGGTCAGCGGCAAACCCACCTTGCGGCCCGCCACGCGCGGATCGTGCTTGAGGCGCATGGCCGCCGCCAGCGCCGCCGCTCCCGCGCCTTCGGCCAGGTTGTGCGTAGCCCGGTAATACAGGCGGATCGCGCGCGCCACCTCTTCATCGCTGACGGCCACCACGTCGTCCGCGTAACGCTGCACGACTTCCAGCGAACCGGCATGCGGGCGTCGGCAGGCCATGCCGTCGGCCAGTTCGGTGGTGGAAGGCGCCTCGCGCAACTCGCCGCCACGGTAGGAATCGAGATAGGCGGTTGCATGTCCCGACACCACGCCGATCACGCGGGTGCGCAAGCCCAGCGCCTCACGCGCTGCAATCGCCGCGCAAAAGCCTGAGCCCTGGCCGATCGGCACGAATACCGTGTCGAGCGCCGGCTGCGCATGGAACAGCTCCAGCCAGTAGCTGGCGACGCCGGCCACGCCGTCCGGGTGGCAGGACGGCACCATGTGCAGTCCTTCACGCCGCGCCAGCGCCTGGGCATATTCATGGCTGGCCTGGAAGTCCTCGCCATGCTCGATCAGTTCCCCGCCGAGGGCACGCACGGCGGCATTCTTTTCCACGCTGTTCCCATGCGGCACAACAATCACGGCGCGTACTCCGTGGCGGCGCGCGGCGAATGCCACTGACTGGCCATGGTTGCCGCGCGTGGCGGCGATCACGCCTTGCAAGCCAGGCTCGCGCTGCATCAGCTGGTGCATATAGGCCAGGCCGCCACGCACCTTGAAGGCGCCGATCGGCGTGTGGTTCTCGTGCTTGACCCAGGCCTCGGTGCCCAGCGCCTCGTTCAGCAGCGGCCACGAAAACTGCGGCGTGGCAGGCATGGCGCCGTAGACGATGGTGGCAGCGGCGTCGAGTTCAGCACGGGTTGGCAGCAGGTTCATGGCACGGGCTCCTTTACTTTAAGCACTGGATATTGGAAGGGGATGGGTGTATCGTAGAATAAGTAACCAGTACAGTACCAATACACTTGCACGGATAATTTCACGCACTGTGATGGTGATATGACCAATACAATCTTGCTAAGCCGCGAAGGCGGGGAGTCGCTCAGCGACCAGATCGTGCGCAGCGTTGCCGCCCGCATCGACGACCGCGTACTGCGCGCCGGCGCTCGCATGCCATCGATCCGCCAATTCGCCGCCTCGCACGGCGTGTCGCCGTTCACGGTGGTCGGCGCCTACGACAAACTGGTTGCGCGCGGCTACCTGGAATCGCGGCGCGGCGCCGGCTTCTATATCCGCGACCGTGCGCCGCTGCAGGCGCCGCAGCCGGCCACGCGCGAGCCCGGCCTGGCGCAGCCGGAAGGCACGCAGGGGCTTGACGTGGTATGGCTGGTGCGGAATATGTTCCGCACCGTGCCGCACCAGCACATGCCGGGCACCGGCGTGCTGCCGGCCGACTGGCTCGATGGGGTGGCGATCGGCAATGCGCTGCGCGCCATCAGCCGCCAGCACAGCAGCATCCTCTTGAATTACGGCGTGCCGCAAGGCTACCTGCCACTGCGCCAGCATTTGCAGCACAAGCTGGCCGAGCTCGAAATCGGCGCCACGCCGGAGCAGATCGTCACTACCGCCGGCGTGACGCAGGCGCTGGACATGGTGGCGCGTGAATTCACCCGCCCCGGCGATACGGTGTTTGTCGACGATCCCGCCTGGTTCCTGATGTTCGGCTCTTTCGCCGCACTGGGTGCGCGCGTGGTCGGCATCCCGCGCCTGGCTGACGGCCCCGATATTGCGCAACTGGCCGAACTGGCCGCGATCCACAAGCCCAAGCTGTACGTGATCAACTCCGTGCTGCACAACCCCAGTTCAACTTCGCTGTCGGCCGCCAAGGCCTTCCAGATCCTGCGCATCGCGGAGGAACACGGCATCACCATCGTGGAAGACGATATCTACTGCGAGCTGCACCCCGGCAGCAGCGTGCAGCCCGCGACCCGCATGGCGGCGCTCGACCAGTTGAAGCGCGTGATCTACCTTGGCGGCTTTTCCAAGACCATGGCCGCCAACCTGCGCGTCGGCTTTATCGCCACCTCGGAAGAAATGGCGCTGCGCCTGGCCGACCGCAAGATGCTGCAGACGCTGACCACCAGCGATATCGGCGAACGGGTGGTGCACAAGGTGCTGTCCGAAGGCAGCTACCGCAAGCATACGGAGCGCATCCGTGCGCGCCTTGACGGCCTGCGCGCGCGCACCGTACGCCAGCTGGAGAAAACGGGAATGCGCATCGCCAGCGCGCCGCCTGCGGGCATGTTCGTGTGGGTGGATGCGGGGCGCGACACCAATGTGCTGACCGAGAAGGCCATGGGGCAGGGCCTGCTGCTGGCGCCGGGCAGCCTGTTCTCGCCAAGCCAGCTGCCGTCCCAGTTCATGCGCCTGAATATAGCTGCGCTGCAGGCGCCGGAGATCTGGCGCTTCCTGCAGCGCGAACTGGGAGCTTAGTCCTTGTGCTGCATGGCGACCATCGACATCGCCGCCGCTTCGGTGGCGGCGGCCAGGCTGGCGCGGGCGTCCTTGCCGAGCACCAGCCGCAGATCGCTGGCTGCCAATTGCTGGCTGGAGAGCTGCACCTTGCCTTGCAGGGCTTTTTGCAGGCTGGCGGCCTGTTTTTCAAAGCCGGGGCTGTACTGGATGATGGTCACCACCTGCCGGTAAGGCTTGGCGTTGCTCAGGCGGTCAACTGGAACCCCCATCTGGCCCAGCACACTGCGGAAGCGGCGCGCCATGCCGGTGACGCCGTTGCCGTTCGACACCTCAAGGCGCGCCATGCGCACCTGGCTGGCCGTTGCGGCCGGCACGGCAGCCTGCACCGCGGGTTTCACTTCGGCGGCGGCGACGATTGGTGCCGCGGATTCGGCCGGCGCGGCTGCCGGCTCGTCGGCAACACGGGCTCGGAGCTCGTATACGTTGCCGGCGAATTGGATCAATTCCATACGGCTGGCGCCATCGCGCGCAGCGCTGGACGGCAGGATGGTCAGCTGTTGCGGTTCTTTGCGGGGCGCGCGCGCCGGTGCCGGTGCCGCGTTGGCCTCAGCCAGGAGGGCCAGGTTCGGGCTGGCAGCATCTGCCACTACCACCGGTGGCGCTTCGACAGATCGCACGGCTGCTGCCGAAGCGGCAAGAATCGGGGCGGGCATTGGCGGAGCATCTTTTGTTGGCACTACGACGGACTGCGCCACCGCGGGCGCGGCTACAACGGATGGTGCCAGGACCGAAGGCGCGGGCGCGGCTGGCGCAACTGTTGGTGCGGCGGCTGGTGCTGCCGACAGCTGCGGCGCACCGGGATCAGGCGCCTTCCCCATTGCTGCTTCCGCCAGCTGCAGGTTCTGGAACGCTTTCGCACCGGCCCCCAGTGCCATGGCGCGGCGCAGGGTCTGCGCGGCACCGGCATTGTCGCCCATGAGATACTGCACATAACCAAGATTGGTGTGAGGCTGGGCTTCACCGGGATAGTCATTGACCACCTTTAACAGGGCTGTGCGTGCCGATTCCAGGTCGCCGCGCTGCGCTTCGATCACCGCTACCGCATTGCGCGCCTCGAGCTGGTTGGCGTCGAGGGCCAGCGATTGCGCATAAGCGCCAAGCGCCAGGGCAAGTTGGCCGCGCTCGTGGTGGAAGCGCGCCAGCCGGTTCCAGCTGGCGGCCTGGTTGCCCGGCATGTCGCCGCGCACCACAGGCTGCAGGGCCAGCGGACGCGATTGAGGCGGAGCGCTGCATGCCGAGAGTAGGCCGCAGCCGACTGCGGCCAAGGCGATTGGCTTGAGCTTGATCATGGCAATTCCTTTCTAGCCAGCGTCGGTGCCGCCCATGGTTGGCAGCAGGACGCGGTAAATCGAGATAAAGGCAGGCCCCATCAACACCACCAGCAGCGATGGGAAGATGAAGAAGATCAACGGGAACAGCAGTTTCAGCGAAATCTTTGCGGCAGCTTCTTCGGCGCGTTGGCGGCGCCGCGTGCGCAACTGTTCGGACTGCACGCGCAGCGAATCGGCGATGCTGGTGCCGAAGCGTTCGGCCTGGATCAGCATCGCCACCAGTGCATCCACGTCTTCCACGCCGGTACGCAGCGCCAGGTTGCGCAGGGCGCGTTCCTTGGACAGGCCGGCACGCAGTTCGAGCGTCACCAGGTTCAGTTCATCGGCCAGGATCGGGCTCTTGATGCCGATTTCGTCGGCCACGCGCAGCAGGGCGGCATCCATCGCCAGGCCTGCCTCGACGCAGACGGTCATCAGGTCCAGCGCGTCAGGGAAGGATTCGAAAACCTCCAGCTGGCGGCGGTTGACCGCCCAGCGCAGCACGAAGTTCGGCAGGTAGTAGCCCAGTGCCGCCGCCAGCAGCAGCCAGAACATCAAGCCATTGCCGGACATGCGGGAGTTCGCCAGCACCAGCGAGGCATACAGCGCCAGCGGCAGGATGATGGCCAGCGCCGTCTTGGCGGCAAAGTACAAGGGGCCCATGGACGCATGGCGCAAGCCCGCATTCATGAAGCGCGTGCGCAGCGCCGATTTCTCCCATTCCTCGCTTTCGCCGCCGGACAGCTTGGCGACCGGCGCCAGCCAGGCTGCGATGCGCGACAGCAGGGTGGGGCTGATGCGCTCGCGCCGGCGCGAGGCGCTGGGCAGGTCGGTAACCTGCTGCAGCCGGCCCTGCACCGGATTGCCGCTGAAGCGCAGCATGACGACGTAGGCGGTGCCGAACACCAGCAGGAATACCAGGGCCAGGAAAGCCATTTGAAGGATGCTCATGTCAGTCTCCCGCTAGACGCGAATCCGGATGATCTTGCGCATTGCCAGCACCCCGAGGAACATCATGGTCAGTGCCCCTGCGACCATTTTCTGCCCGGCCGGGTCGGTGTACAGTACGGCCAGGAAGCTGGGGTTGGTGATCTGGATCATCAGCGCCGCGGCAAACGGCAGCAGGCCAAGCACCCAGGCCGACATGCGGCCTTCGGCCGACAGCACGCGGATCTGCCCCAGCAGCTTGATGCGCTCGCGCACGATCTTGCTGATGTTGTCCAGCAGTTCGGCCAGGTTGCCGCCAGTCTCGCGCTGGATCATGACCGCGATCACGAAGTAGCGCAGGTCGGTGCTTGGCACGCGGGTGGCCAGGTTCATCAGCGCGTCGTTCATCGAGATGCCGAAATTGACCTCGTCGAAAGTGGCCTTGAATTCATCGGCGATCGGTGCGTTCATTTCGTCGCCCACCATCTTCATCGCCGTCGGGAAGGCGTGGCCGGCGCGCAGTGCGCGCCCGATCAGGTCCAGCGCGTCCGGCAACTGGTGGTCGACCTTGGCCAGGCGCTTGCTTTTGGCGCTCAGCACCAGCAGCAGCGGGATGAAGATCGAGAGCGCCATCAAAGGCAGCACCAGGTACAGCGGCAGGCGCAGGAACAGGCCCAGGCCGCCCACCAGAACCGGGCAGATCAGCGACAGCACGATCATGTCCGACACTGTCCAGGTGATGCCGGATTGCTCCAGCAGCCGGTCAAGCTGGCTGACACGCGGCATCTGCAGCAGCAGGCGCTGGAAGGCCGGGGTTTCGCTGAGCAGGCGCTTCTTGATCATCGAAGCGCTTTCGCCGCCGGCATGAGTGCCGGCCGACATCATGCGCAGCCGCCGCGCCACCCGTTCCGCTTCCGGCCCCTTGGCCGAATTCCAGGTCAGGTACATGCCTTCGATCAGCAGCACCACGGCCAGGAAGACCAGGATGCCGGTTACGTAATAGAGGTAGTCCATGGCTTACATCCTCTTTTGTACGGTTGGGTCGAACATGTCGTCGGCCAGGGTAACGCCGAAGGTGCGCAGGCGTTCGCTGAAGCGCGGCCGCACGCCGGTGGCACTGAAGAAGCCCTGCACCGAACCGTCCGTGCCGACGCTGGTCTGCTTGAAGCAGAAGATTTCCTGCATGGTGATCATTTCACCTTCCATGCCGGTGATTTCCTGGATCGACATCAGCTTGCGCTTGCCGTCGGTCAGGCGCGCCACCTGTACCACCACGCCGATGGCGGAAGAGATCTGCTGGCGCATCGCTTTCACCGGCAGGCCGGCGGCGCCCATGCTGATCATGTTTTCCAGCCGGGTCAGCGCATCGCGCGGGGTGTTGGCGTGGATGGTGGCCATCGATCCTTCGTGGCCTGTGTTCATGGCCTGCAGCATGTCCAGCGCTTCGGCGCCGCGCACCTCGCCCAGGATGATGCGGTCGGGGCGCATGCGCAGGGCGTTGCGCACCAGGGCGCGCTGCGTCACCTCGCCCTTGTTTTCGATATTCGGCGGGCGCGTTTCCAGGCGCACGATATGCGGTTGCTGCAGCTGCAGTTCAGCGGCGTCTTCAATGGTGACGATGCGCTCGCTGTGGTTGATGTAGCCGGAGATCGCGTTCAGCATGGTGGTCTTGCCGGAGCCGGTGCCGCCCGAGATCAGGATGTTGACCTTGCTCTTGCCCAGCGCCTGCAGGATGGTGGCCATGGCTTCGGTCATCGAGTTGAAGCTGACCAGTTCCGTCATGCCCAGCGGGTCGGCCGAAAAACGGCGGATCGACAGCACCGGGCCGTCGATGGCCAGCGGCGGGATGATGGCATTGACGCGCGATCCGTCCGGCAGGCGCGCATCGACCATCGGGCTCGATTCGTCGATGCGGCGGCCCACACGCGACACGATCTTGTCGATGATCTTCATCAGGTGCGAGTCGTCATTGAAGGTAATGGACGTCAGCTCCAGGCAGCCTTTGCGCTCGACGTATACCTGGCGCGCCCCGTTCACCAGGATGTCCGACACATTGGGGTCGGCCAGCAGCGGTTCCAGCGGGCCGAAGCCCAGCACTTCATACTGGATGTCGCGTGTCAGGTTGCGCCGCTCGCTGTCGTTGATCACCACCATGTTCTCTTCGAGCAGGCGCTCGACCAGGATCTTCAGCTCGTCGCGGATCTGGTCCTGGGTCAGGCGCTGCATGCTCTCCAGGTCGACCCGGTCCAGCAGCGTCTGGTGGATACGGTGCTTGAGCTGCTGGTAGGCGCGGTTGTCGATCGCTTCGGAAGTGCGCAGGGCGGCGATGTTGCCGTTGAGGGGCGGCGTCGTGCCAAGGCGGTTGCGGAGGTTCGGGGTAGGGATCTGCATGATCGGCTCCATGGGCTGGGCTGGGGGCGCGGGGCTATGCGCGCTGGAGGATGCGTGACAACCAGCCGCGCGACTCGCTACTGCTGTCGCCGGCCAGGGTACGCGCCAGGTCCTGCAATGCCTTGGAAATCGGGCTGGCGCGCTGCAGCTGCAGGATCGGCACGCCCTGGTTGACCGAGGCGGCGGCTGCTTCGTAGTGGTTCGGGATGGTGCGGAACATTTCCATGCCGTAGGCTTGCTCGCAGTCGCGCAGGCGGATGTCGCCGCTGTTCGAATGGCGATTGACGATCAGGTGGATCTTGTCCTTCCGATAGTCCAGCGAACGGAACACCTGCAGCAGCCGCTTGCCGTCGCGGATATACGGCAGCGTGGCTTGCAGGATGGGGAAAATCATATCGGCCTGGTCGAGGGCGCGCACCGAGACGGCATCCAGGCTGCGTCCGATATCAAGCAGTACGAAGTCATAGTGCTGGCGCGCCAGGCGCAGCAGGGCGTCGACGTGCTCGGGATGCACGTCGTTGGCCTGGGTCGGGTCGTCCGGCGCTGCCAGTACGTGGAAATTCGGGGTCACCTGTACCATGCTGGAAAACAGCAGCGAAGCGTCGAGGCGGTGCATCTGCTGCGCCACGCTGGCCACGCTGGCGGCAGGACGCTGGTCGGAGACGAACAGGGAAGCGTCGCCGAACTGCAGGTTGAAGTCGAACAGCGCCACTTTCTTGCCTTCGGCCGCGGCCAGCGCATAGCCCAGGTTGGCGGCCAGGAAGGTGGCGCCGCTGCCGCCCTTGCAGGAAATGAAGGCCAGCACCTTGCCCAGCGAGCGGGCGCTGAAGTTGCGCTTTTCGTCGAGGCGGCGCACCGCCGCCTGCAGCGCGGCGCCGTCGAGCGGGAGCGGCATCACCTCGCGCACGCCGGCGCGCATCGCCTGCATCAGGAAGTCGGGCGTCTGCTGGGTGCAGGCGACGATGATCGCCATGTCCGGGTGCTGCACGCTGAGCGTTTCCAGGCGATCGAGGTCGTCGCCATTGAGCAGCGGCTGGGCTACCAGCAGCAGGTCCGGACCCATGCCGTCGAAGCGCGGCAGCTTGTCCAGCAGGCCCGGCAGCACGTCGACCTGGTCGGTCTGGCTGCGTTCGCGCAGGATGCGGGCGATTTCGAATAGTTGCTTATCGTTGCTGGAGATGGCTGTGATCTTCATGGCATCACTCAATTGGTAAAGCCGAGGCTTTCGGCGTAGACGACGGTGGTGGCTTCCGGCATGGCGTTCAGCGGGCGCGACGCGGTGACGGCGCCGGCTTTGAAGATCAGCGGCCGGTATTCGACATTCTTGACCGATACTTCGACGTACACAATGCATTCCGTGGCGCGGGTGATGTCGTTGCAGGCGGCCAGGTTGTCGCCGGCGTCGAGCGGGACGGCGCTGACCGTATCCACGCCATTCGAGCGCAGGTAGCGGATAAAAATGTTGGCATTGGTGATTTCCGGACCGCCCGGCAAGGTGCTGGCGCCGAACAGCGCGAGGCTCTTGATGGTGGCGCTGTCGGAAACCCAGCGTACGGTCGCTTCGCGCGCGCCGCGGCGGCTGATTTCCTGCATCGAGTTATACACGAACATCATGCGCCCGAACTCGAAAATGGCGTAGATGAAGGCCAGCAGCAGCGCGCCGATGATGGCAAACTCCACGATCGCGGCGCCGGTCTGGCGCTTCAGGCTGGGGCGGGCTGGGGTTCGCATGGCATCCTCACAGCATATAGCGCATGGTGGTGCGCGGGGTCAGGTTGATCAGCCGCACCGAGTTGCCGACGAGCGGTATGGTCTGGCCGATGTTGATGGCGTAGCCGCTGATCTCGACCCGTACCCCGCCCGGGGCGGTGCCGTCGATGCAGGAGCTGTCGTTGTACGAGGCATCCAGGCACGTGACCACTACGTTGCTGCGTGCGAAACCCGGCACCTTGGCGGCGTTGGCAGCGGCGACCACGATATCCTTGGCGTTGCTGACCGAGCTGGAGCTGATGCCGGCTTTTTTCGCCACGCTCATATAGCGGGCGCCGTCGCGCGTGGCCTTGCTCAGGGCGTCGTAGTAGGCGAAGGCACGGCCGAATTCATAGGTTCCCGCCAGCAGCAGGAACAGGATGGTCACCACCAGCGCAAATTCGACCAGGGCGGCGCCGGATTGCTTGGTTGAAGGGCAGGTTCGCATGGCGCTCACTTGTACAGTTTGACTTCGGACGACGGCACTGGTTCCACCAGGCCGGTGAATTCGACCCACAGCTTCTTCGGCGAGCCGCCGAGGTCGGCCTTGCGCTGCATGAAGAACTTGCCGATGCCGACCACGTTCATGACGCCGCAGGACGCGCTGCCCACAGGTGGGGTGCGGCAGTCGATCAGGACGATGTTCAGGATGCGGCGATCCTCGACCCCGGGGCGGCCGGCCGGCGCCAGGAAAGTCGGGCCGCTGGCCTGGTTGTAAGGCGCTGCGTGCTGCGAGGTGAACCCGGCACCGACACTGGTGGGGTAGGTGGCGGCGCTGATGTAGTCGGTGGCGCTGCCTTTCAATCCGTACATCAGCTTGTCGGTGCCGATGACATTGCTGCCGATGGTGCCGTTGGCCTGGGCCGGCGTGACCTCGGTGCTGCCGTTGGCCTGGATGGCTGGCGTGTAAGACCACAGCACCCCGTGTTCGCTATACGGCGTTGGCGTTGCCACGCGCGTAGAGACCGTGCTCGGCCAGACATTGGCCGGGGTGGCGCTGGCCCTGGCTTCCGAGGGCAGCGAGTATTGCGGCAATTTCGGGCTGCCGCTGGTGCTGATCGACTGCTGGCTGGGCAGGGCGGTGCCGCCGGTATCCTGCCAGGCGGCCGGCGCTTCGCCGCTGCCTGAGATGTACTCTTTCACGTTGATGTCGGGCGGCGCCGTGGCCGGATCGCACTTGGAGCCGCCCGAGTAATCGTTGAAGCGCGAGTTGAACGCGTTTTCCAGCGTGGCCGAGACGCCGGTATTGGTGTACACCTGGCCGATGCCCGTCGGCAGTACCGCGCTGTTGCCGACGCAGATAAATGGCTCGACGACATTGGTCGACGAATTGGCCGGGACGCAGCCGTTTGGCGGCGAGTTCACTGGATTGATCTGGTACGGGTCGGAAGTGGCGCCGCCCAGTGATCCCAGGTCGAACACGTTGTACGACACGCCGCGGCGGAAGCCGAATTCGACCACTTCGGTAAAGCTGCCGTAGTCATAGTTGTCGGTGCGGCGGCTCGGGTCGATGGCGCAGATGCCGACCGGCGTCACCGTGTTGACGAAGCGCCCGGCCACCGCCCAGCCATAAGTGGAGGTGCTGTTGTCGCCGGCGATGCGCATCAGCCAGGTATTGATCGATTGCGCGGCGCCGCCCGTACCACCGACCCGCGTATCGACTTCGACGAAGGTGCGGCCGGTGGCGTTGCCCAGGCTTTGCGCCAGCGTGTACCAGGGGCCGTCCGGGCTGGCGGCGAAGCGGAAGTTGGCATCTTCCAGCGTCAGCGTGCCGCCGAAGTCGTAGCGGTTCTTCAGCGCCAGCGCTTTGCCCGACGCCACGGCCTTGTTCAGGCCCGCGTCGGTGTTGTCCAGGTCCTTGCCGCCGGCCAGGGCTGCGGCGTCGGCCAGGTTCTGCAGCTCGGTCTTGACTATGTACAGGTGGCCAAGGTCCAGCACCAGGCCGCTGACCGGGATCAGGACGAGCATGAGCAGCAGGCCAGACATTACGGCGACTGCGCCGCTTTGCTGGTGATGCTTGAGGGTGTGCTGGGCCATGGCAGTCTCCTAGCGGCCGACGCCGATCAGGAAGGTGTTGGTGTTCTTTTCAGGCGCTTTGAAGGACTTCACGTACTGGTCGTAAGCGGCCTTGGAAGCCGGCCCGTCCAGCCCCATGGGCGCCGCCATATTGCGATCGGCGCCGGGGTTCATGATTTGCGCATTGCGCATATCGGTAGTGGCCATGCCGAGATTGCGGTCGACGTTGGGCGCTGGCACCACGCAGGCGGCCAGGGTGAGCGGCAGCAGGGCGGTGCCGGCAGCGCGCAGGAAATGATGGTTCATGATGGCCTCCTAGTTCAAGTCGAATCCGCCCGACTTCTGGGCAGGTTGTTTCTGGTTTTTGTTCTGCGGCGGCTCGCCTTCCATTTTGCCGTTGAAGATGCGTTCCGCGCGGCCAGGGTCCGTCACGTTCGACGTCGGCAGGTTGTTGGCGAAGTCGGGCGGCAGCGGTTTGACCAGGTGTGGCGTAATCACGAACACAAGTTCGGTGCGGTCGGTCTGGAAGTCGTTGGAGCGGAACAAGGCGCCCAGCACCGGGATTTCGCCCAGCCCCGGCACGGCCTTGATATTGGTGCTCGTATTATTCTTGATCAGGCCACCGATGGCGAAGCTCTGGCCGTCGAACAGCTGCACCGTGGTCGCGGCGCGGCGTGTGGTGAACGAAGGCAGGATGGCCGTGCCGTTGACACCGGAGGCCGAGATGCCGACGCCTTCCTTGTTCAGTTCAGACACTTCCGGCGCCACTTTCAGGTTGATGCGGCCGTCGCCCAGCACGGTCGGCGTGAAGCGCACAGCCACGCCGAATTCCTTCTCTTCCAGCGTGACGCGGGTGAAGCCGCCGCCATCGGGGGTAGAGGCGACCGGGATGAAGATCTTGCCGCCGGCGAGGAAACTTGCCTCCTGGCCACTGATGGCCATCAGATTAGGTTCAGCCAGCATCTTCACCAGGCCATCGCGCTTCTGGGCATCGATGGTGAAGGAATTGCCGTTGGTGCTTTTGAAGGCACTGGCCAGCGACGGATTGCCGGTCAACAGGTTCGACAGCAGGGTATAGGTCCAGTTGCCAATAGTGTGATTGAGGCCGATGCTCGCGCCGAGCTGGTCGACCAGGCTTTTCGAGACTTCCGCGACTTTTACTTCCAGCATGACCTGCTGTGGCGCTGCAACGCTCAGCATATTGATGACCTTGAGCGATATGCCGCCTTCGCCGCTGGCCGCCGGCTGCGAGCTGGAGCCGGCCGGCGCGGAAGAGCCGCTGCCAGGGCCGCCGCCGGTGGGGCGCTGGCGTGTGACGAAAGCATTGGCCATCTGCAGCACGTGTTCGGCCATCACTACGTCCGGTACGGTGCCGCTCAGCATGATGGAGTCGGCTGCTGCGCTCACCTTGACCATGCCGGCCTGGCCGGTCAGCTTGTCGATGCCGGCCTGCAGGGTGGCCGTGTCGGCGCTGACGGTCAGGTCGGCAATCACGGTGTCACCGGTCTTTTGCCACACGATCAGGTTGGTGGTGCCGACGGTGCGCCCCAGCATATACACTTCGCGCTGGTTGAGCAGGATCACGTCGGCAATGCGCGCATCGCCCACCGCCACCCGTGCCGCCGGGTGCTGCAGGCGCACGATGCTGGATTTGCCTTCGGCCAGCTGCATGGCCGGCGCCAGCTCGGTGCGGCCTTCCGGCAGCGCAGGCGGCAGCGCCGCGTCCGCTTTCTTGCCGGGCGCGCTGCTGCCCTTGGCCTTCATCTTCGGCTGTTGTGCCACGACGGCTGCTTCGGCACCCACCTGGGCGGCGGCCGGCGTGAGCAGGGAGGGCAAGACCAGCAGGGCGCCCAGGATGCTCGGTACAGCGGTGCTTAACCTTTTCATGAGTAGCTCCGTATCAGAATTGTTGGCTGCTGCGGTCCAGACCTTTGATCATTTCCACTTTCACGCCCGGTGGCGGTACGGTGGCCACTTTGCGGATTGGCAGGGGCTTCGGTGCCGGGGCTGCGGCTGCCACCTTTGCTGCCGGCTCCGGCGCGGCGGCGCCCAGCAGTGTGGTCTTGGTGGCGCCGGTGGTCAGGGCGGGATTCGGGTCGACCTGGTTGCGCAGCACCAGCGACAGGCTGCCGACGCTGCGCGCCAGGTCCAGCTTTTCCACTTGCTCCGGGGTCAGCTCCAGCGTCACCGCATTGACCACTTTCGGCTTCGTTTCGTCGCGTGAAGATTCCTGCGCCACGGCCAGCACCAGGATGCGTTCCAGCACGATCTTGGAGATGGTCGGGTCCTTGGTCTGGGTGCGCTGGCCTTCTTCCTGGGTGTTGACCAGGATGTCGACGTAGTTGCCGGGCAGGGCAAAGCCGGCCACGCCCACCACGTCGTTGACCCGCACCGTCATGGCGCGCTTGCCTTCGGCCACCACCGCCGACAGCCCGCCCAGGGTGCCCGGTGGCGCCAGCTTGCCTTCCAGGATCGGCTCGCCGCGTGTAATGCTGGTGCGGGTGACGCGCGACTCCAGTGCCTTGTCGTCCTTGATTGCGCCCGGTGGCTGCACCGAAGCGGGCCAGTCGACCAGCCGCACCATGTCGGGCGTGATGCGCGCGCCCAGGCTGATGTCCACTTGCGCTACGGCCACCTTGGCGGTGGTACCGCTGGCTTGCGCGCTGATCCAGCGCGCCGCCACCACAACGGCCACGAAGGCCAGGGCGATGGCTACCACCATCATGATCATTGCTCGTGTGTTCCTCATGATTATCCCCTTGCGTCCTTGGCGTTAAATCGCAGCAAAATAGTTATTCCATGCCCATTCAAGCGATGCGGTGTCGAGCGTGGGCAGGCGTCCTTCATAGGCGGCCAGGTCGCGCAATTGCGATACCAGGTCGCGCGGATAGCAGGCCATCAGCGGCCGTTCTTGCGTATGGTGCTGGCGCATCAGCCAGGCGAAGGTCTCGGCCTCGAACGGCACCGAGAAGCGCTGGCAGACCTGGCGGAACACCGTTTCGTACTGTTCCGGCTGCAGCGGGCCGACATGGATCTTGTAGCCCAGGCGGCGCAGGAAGGAGCCGTCGGCCAGCGAATCGGGCGGCAGGTTGGAGGAGAAGATCACCACCACGTCGAACGGCACCGGGAACTTGTAGCCGTTCTGCAGCGACAGGTAGTCGAGCTGGCGGTCCATCGGTACGATCCAGCGGTTCATCAGTTCGACCGGCGAGCAGCGCTGGCGCCCCAGGTCGTCGATGATGAAGATGCCGCCGTTGGCCTTCAGGTGCGGCGGCGCCTGGTACAGGCGGGTCGTAGGGTCGAAGCGCAGGTCGAGCGCTTCCAGGGTCAGCTCGCCGCCGGTGATCACGGCAGGTCGCTGGCTGCGCACCCAGCGCTGGTCGCGCGGGGTGCGGCGGTCGAACAGCATGCCCGCCGGCGCCGTGTCTTCGATGGCGGTATGCAGCACCGGGTCGTAGACCGGGATGATGTCGCCATCGACCAGCAGCGCATGGGGCACGGCGATCTGTCCCTGCAGCAGGCCGTTCAGGCGCTCTGCCAGGTAGGTTTTTCCGCTGCCGGCCGGACCGTGGATAAAGATGGCGCGGCCACTGTTCATGGCCGCGCCCAACTGGTCAAGCACTGCAGGGCTGGCGACGATGCCATCGAACGTTTTGCGGATGTGTTCGCGCTTGACGTGCATATGCGCCACGCTATGGGCGCGCACGCGTTCGGCATAATCGCTAAAGGTGACCGGGGCCGCGCCGGCATAAGCGTCGCGGCGCACGAATTCGGCGGCGCGGGCGCGGCCCGTATCGGACAGGTTGTAGACGATGTCGGCGTCGGTGTTGCTGCTGCCGCGGCGCATCATCTCCATCAGTTTTTCGGTGCGCATGAACGACAGCACCGGGTCCAGCACCGAGGGCGGCAGCTTCAGGTGGCCGGCCAGGTCGTTGAGCTTGATCTGGCCGCGCTGGTACAGCACCTTGCTGGCCAGTTCCACCAGCAGCAGGAAGGGCAGCCCGGTTTCTTCCACCGTGCGCGGTGCGGGAACGCGCAGCGGGTCGTCAGCCCAGGGGCGCTTGCTTGGTTCTTCAAAATCGGCAGGCATGGCGGACCTCTCTTAAAACACCAGTGGCAGGACGCGGTATTTCACGCGGCGCATATACAGCAAATATTCGCTGTCGCGCGACAGGAACCGTTCTTCGCGCTGCAGGCGGGCCAGCAGCAACAGGGAAGCAACCAGGCAGGTGGCGGCATTGTCGAAACTCGTGTTGGACAGCACATAGCCCACGTAGCTGAGCAGGTAGCTGGCGTACAGGGGATGGCGGATGCAGCGGTACAGGCCGCTGGTCTTGATCTGGCGCCGGGCGGCCACCAGGCCGAAGCTGCGGTTGAGCGACAGCAGCCCGCCGATCTGCAGCAGCACGCCAAGCACGATCAGGGCGCGTGCAGCAGGCAGCATGCCTTCACCGTTGGGGGCGAAGAAGAAAGGGGCGCCGGTGGAGGCGATGGCCAGCGCCCAGTCCAGCGGCGAGTGCGATACCGCAGCTGGTTCCGAGCGCAGCATGAACAGTGCCGCCACCAGGGTTTCGGAAGCCACGAACAGCAGGTAGGTCCAGTCGCCGCTCGTGTTGAAGGCACGCGCATGGGCTACCGAGAACAGCAGCCAGACGCTGGCCAGCGCAGCGGCGGCAAGCACGTTGACAGCGCGCGAACCGAGGATGTGGTTGGCATTCATAGCAGGCTCCAGCCGAAGTAACGGGTCAATAAGAGGTAGCACACCGTGCCGCTGGCAATCGCTACGGCGTAGGGCAACTGGCCGGTGGCAGCGACCGGGGCATCGATGCGGGCGCTGCCGCCAGTCATGCCGCGCAACACGCTGCCCAGCACCATTTCCTTGACGTTGCCGCTCACCTTGCGCAGACTGCCCTGGCACAGGGCCACCAGCAGGGCCAGCATGCCGCCGGCCAGCACGCTGGCCAAACCGGCGCCCAGGATATCCAGTGGGCCGAGGAAGGTTCCCAGCATCGCCATCAGCTTGACGTCGCCGGCGCCCATTGCACCCAGTGCATACATTGGGAGCAGCAGGACCAGGCCCAGCACCATGCCCGCTGCCGCCTTCAGCAAGCCCAGCGCGCCGAACGGTTCGCTGAACAGGCCGGCGCCCGGTGTTACGGTGCTCTGCAGCGCCAGGCCGGCGAGCAGGCCCAGCACCACCAGCTGGTTGGGGATGCGGCGGCTGCGTACGTCGCTGGCCACGGCCCATGCCAGCAGGCAGGCCAGCAGCGCGATCGGCAGCAGGGCGCGGCTATCGAAGCTCATTGTTCGCTCCGCTGCAGCAGCTTGCCGCACAGGGTCCAGATCAGGATGGCGCCCAAGGCGCCGGCATAGCCGTCAATGGCGTAATGCCAGCCCAGGTGCACCGAGCCGACCTGGATCAGCACGGCAAACATGGTGAGCGCAATGCCGGCGGCGCGGTGCAGGCGCCAGCCGAGCAGTGCCAGCAGCACCGAGCTGGCTACGTGCATGCTGGGCATGGCGGAAATGCTGAGGGCATTGGTGCCGCTATGCAGCGAGTAGTCGTGCCACAGCGTGTCCTGCACTTGCAGCGCCATGACCGGGATCACCTTGTCGGCATCGCGCAGGTAGTGCATCAAGCCGGCAAAAGGATCGGCGCCGCCAACCATGAAGCCGTAGTAGCAAGGCCCGACGGAAGAGAAGGCCATGGCCAGGGCATTGCCGAGCAGGCTCCAGCTCAGCACGAAGCTCAGCATGAACTGCATGCGCAGCTGGCGGCGTTCCAGGTTGAAGGCCAGCCAGTAGACGGTGGCCAGCACGATGAAGAACCACAGGTGGTAATTGAAATTCAGGATGGCCGTCATCAGGGGGCTGCCGAATACGGGCTGCAGCAGATGCCAAGGCTGCACGCCGCCATGCAGCCAGGCGTCGGCAGCAGCCATGCGGGCGTCCCAGGCATAGGGCTGTACCATCGGCACGGCGGCCTTGAGCACGGTGAAGCTGGCGGCGAACAGCGGCATCATGCCCAGCACCGGTGCGGCAAACAGCAGGCGTTCGCGCGTCAGGTAAGCCGCCAGGTGTTGTTTCAGGTAGCGCACCAGCTGGTCGGGGCGCTTGAAGATCATGACGTAAATTGTGTAGCCGCACAGTGCAAAGACCAGGCCCATGGCAAGCGTGGCAAGGTAGCCTTCCAGTTGCAGGTTGTGGCGGTATTTTTCCGGGTAGGCGGCGCACAGCACGAGCGCGGCGGCCAGTTCCAGGCCGACGATGGCCAGCAGCAGCCCATGTTCGCGCAGCAGGGCGCGGGGCAGGCTGGGGCGGGTCGCGATGCGTTGGATCAGGACGGCGCTCATGATGTGGCCAACATGACTTGGGATTTGACGAAGGTGAACAGCGCAAGGAGCTGGGTGCCGGCGGTGCCGACGCTGACAACGATGACCACGGCGATCAGGCCTGCCAGCAACGCGTACTCGATTGCCGAGACGCCAGTGTCTTTGCGGAGGAAGCGTAAGAATTGGTCTTTCACGATCGACCTCCAGGTAAAAGTTCGTCCGGGGAGGCGATGTTGCCTCGCCGGACGAAGTTGCAAGATTTAGCTGTTGGCCGAGGTGAGCGCCGTGCCGATCTTGTCGAAGGTCTTATCCAGCTGGGTACCGATCAGTTTCACGGCGGCGATGATCACCACAGCGATCAGGGCAGCGATCAGGCCGTATTCGATTGCGGTTACGCCTTGTTCGTCGCGGATGAATTTTTGGATGGCTTTCATGATGATTCCTTTCAGGACGTTTAATTAACTGCACCAAAGTGTTTGCAGCTTCACGGAACAAGCCCGCTTCACCTGCCTTTTCCAAGCGCTAGAAGCACAATGATGCCGACGACAACTGTCAGTGAGGCTACAAGCACATATTCGTAAAAGGCCCGGCCGTCTTCCTCGGCGATGAAGCTTGCGATTCGGGGCGGCGTGAATCTGTTACGCATTCTGTACTCCGGACATGGTTGTGTTGGCCTTGCCTGGTTCTAGTCTCAGCCGACATGTCTGCCGTGCTGATGAGTCCACTTTAGGCTTGTGCGGTTTGAGTTCCATCAAACATCTGTCCTGTTTGGGCCATGACAGAACTCCTCTTTTTCCAGCAGGAATCGGGACATTTGTCCCGGTTCAATGAAGATATATTGGAGGAAATATTTTCGGCACCCCTGCCGGTAGTGGGCAAGGGGCGAGGATGACGCTACAGGTCGGCCTGGTCGAGCCTGTGCTTGGTGGCGAACACGTAAAGGTCGAGGCGGTTTGATACGCCGAGCTTGTGGTAGATGGTGGTCAAATGATTGCGTAAAGTGTGCTCGGAAATAAACAACTGTTGCGCCAACGCCTTGTTAACCGCACCGCCGCCTGTTGCGATTAAGCTGCAGATGCGCCTTTCCTTGGCGGTCAGCTGGGAAATCTTGTCCAGTTCGGGGTCCTGCCGCCGCGTCCCTTGCGGATTGCGCATGGCTTCGAACACGCGGCTCAGCATGATGCCATCGAGCCACAGCTCGCCGCCATGCACTTTTTCGATGGCTTTCAGGACATTCTCGGCCGGTTCATCCTTGCTGACCACGCCGCGTGCGCCCAGCATTACCGCACGGTCCAGCAGTTCGCGGTCGCGCGTGCCGGACAGCACCAGCACGCGCGCGCCGTTACAGCCGGCCAGCAGGCGCGGCATGATGTCGAGCGAACAGGTGCCGCCCAGGTCGATGTCCAGCAGGATGACGTCAGGCAGCACCTCGGGCGCCATGGACAGCGCGCTGTCGCAGTCGCGCGCGGTGCCGACCACCAGCATGTTCAGCGCTTCGCTTTCGATCAGCTTGCCCAAGCCCCATAGCAGGGTCTTGTGGTCATCAACCAGCATGATGCGGATACGTTTATCGGCTTGCCCCATATGCCCCTCACACCGGAATCACGATCTGTACCGCAGTGTTGTTCTGGCGACCGCGCAGCACGCGCGCTTCGCCGCCCAGCGCAGCAGCGCGTTCAGCGATAGAGCTCGGTGTAAAGTCTAGCACCGGCTGACCCGAACATTCATTCTCAATTCGCACGCTCAACTGGCCGGCAGTGCAGGCCAGCTCGATATAGCCGTTGCGCGCTGTTGTATGTTTGCAGATATTGCTCATGCCCTCGTTGACGATCTGGAACACTTCGGCCGCCAGCCGGTCGCTCATATGCAACTCGCCCTTGGTGTCGACATTGATGTGCACGTCATAGAACTGGCGCAGCTGCGCCGCCTGCCGGCGCAGCGCAATCAGCAATTCCGGCTCCTTCATTTCCAGCCCGCCGCGCAGGCTCTTGGCGTAGTTGCGCAAGTCGCGCACCACCTGCGAGGTGACGTCGAGCAGGTTGTCCAGGTCCGGCACCAGCGGGTTGCCGGGATCGGCTTTCAGGCGGATGCCCGAGACGCCGTGGCGCAGGCCGATATAGGGTTGGATCGTGGTGTCATGCAAGTCGCGGGCGATACGCTCGCGCTCGCGCAACACCGCTTCCGATGCCATGCGGTCCAGCAATTCGATATTCTCGATCACCGGGAAGGCCTGGGCCGCGATCTGCAGCAGGAACAGGGCGTCCGACTTGTGGAAGTGGTGGCGCTGCGATACCACGATCAGGCGTCCCGAGCCGCGCCGCAGCGGCAGCGGCACCGCGATCAGCGACAGCGCATCGAGCAGTTCGGCCAGGGTTTCGCCGGCCTCGGCATCTTCTTCCGTCCAGCACAGCAGTTCACTGTCGTAGCTTTTGATCTGCAGCACGCGGCGCAGCCAGGCGCCGCGCGGCTGGCGCATCAGCAAAATGGCGTCCTCGCCGCACACCAGCAGCGGCGCGGCAGCATCCGGCGCCAGGTTGCTGGCGTGGATCGGCCGCCCGGCATTGGCCGAACTGGCCGCGCGCAGGGTCCAGCTGGCGGCGCCGTTATCGTGCATCAGCAGGATGCAGCTGTGGGCGTGGTAGAACTGGCGCGTCTGCTCCAGCACGGAGCTGATGGTGCGGTCGACCCCGAAGCGCGGATTGGACATCTGGCTCACCGCGTGCAGCAGGGCCATGCGCTGGCGCTGGATCATGGCCATGCCGCCCCAGTGCGCGATCATGTAGCCGAGCGCCAGCAGGAAGGTGGCGCGCAGCATCGTGACCGCCATCTCGGCTTCGCTATGCGTGTACAGCGATGTGAGGGCGAAGGCCATTGAGGCGGCAATGGTGATGCGGGCGCCGTCCTCGAAGCCGTGGCTGAAGGCCGCGGTCAGGATGGCGAAGAAAAACAGCAGGAAATAGAAGCTGGAATCGCCGCCGGTGACATACACCATCAGCGTGAACCAGCCGACGTCGAGCCAGTGCACCAGCTTGCTGCGCACCAGCAGGGCGCGGTTGGCCAGCAAGAGCAGGGTCACGCTTTGCAGCAGGTAGGCCAGGAACACGCCCAGCGACACCACGTCGGCGCGGCCGGCCGGCTCCACCACGAGGGTAAACAGGCACGCTACCGCCAGTACCAGGCGCATCCAGCGCACCATGGAGGCGTCCGAAGTATCCTTCGGCAGGGTGGCGTGCAGCAAGCCTTCGTTGATCACGGTTTCTCCGGCGCGTCGTTGTTACCATGCTAAGAGAACCATTAGTCCTTGTCCACAACAAGGTTGTATTTTTGAAACGTTGCCGGGGCTTGAAATCGGGCGAAACGGCCCCAAGTGAGCAATTCCGCAGTTCCCTACAAGACTATTGAGGTAAAAATGGCAGAAAACAAGCAAACCATGGGCTTCCAGGCAGAAGTAAAACAGCTTCTGCAACTGATGATCCACTCGCTGTACTCCAACAAGGAAATCTTCCTGCGCGAGCTGGTCTCGAATGCTTCCGATGCGGCCGACAAGCTGCGTTTTGAGGCGATCAACAATGATGCCCTGTACGGCAACGACCACGAACTGAAAATCGGCGTCAGTTTCGATAAGGAAGCGCGCACCATCACGATTTCCGACAATGGCATCGGCATGAGCCGCGACGAGGCGATTTCCCACCTCGGCACCATCGCCAAGTCGGGCACCAGGGAATTCTTCGGCAAGCTGTCCGGCGACCAGCAAAAGGATGCGGCCCTGATCGGCCAGTTCGGCGTCGGCTTCTACTCCGGCTTCATCGTGGCCGACAGGATCACGGTCGAATCGCGCCGTGCCGGCCTGGATGCGGCGCAAGGCGTGCGCTGGGAATCGGCGGGCGAGGGCGATTACTCGATCGAGCAGATCGAAAAGGCCGGCCGCGGCACCGATATCATCCTGCACCTGCGCGAAGGCGAGGAAGAATTGTTGTCGAGCTGGAAACTCAAGTCCATCATCCGCAAGTACTCCGACCACATCTCGCTGCCGATCCAGATGCAGAAGGAAGAGTGGGATGAAGAGAAGAAGGAAACCGTACTGAAGGACGAGCTGGAAACCATCAACCAGGCCAGCGCCCTGTGGGCCCGCTCCAAGAGCGACATCACGCAGGAACAGTACGAGGAATTCTACAAGCACGTGTCGCACGATTTCGGCGCGCCGCTGGCCTACACCCACAACCGGGTGGAAGGCCGCAGCGAATACACCCAGCTGCTGTACATCCCGGCCAAGGCGCCGTTCGACCTGTGGGACCGCAACAAGCGCGGCGGCATCAAGCTGTACGTCAAGCGCGTGTTCATCATGGACGATGCAGAACAGCTGATGCCGGCTTACCTGCGCTTCGTCAAGGGCGTGATCGACTCGGCCGACCTGCCGCTGAACGTGTCGCGCGAAATCCTGCAGGAGTCGCGCGATGTGAAGGCGATCCGCGAAGGTTCGACCAAGCGCGTGCTGGGCATGCTGGAAGAACTGGCCAATGCCGACGAACAGGAAAAGAAGGACAAGTACGCGAGCTTCTGGACTGAATTCGGCCAGGTGCTGAAAGAGGGTGTCGGCGAAGACTTCGCCAACAAGGAACGCTTGGCCAAGCTGCTGCGCTTTGCCTCGACCGCCAATGAAGGCGAGGAGCAGAGCGTGTCGCTGGAAGCGTATGTCGGGCGCATGAAGGAAGGCCAGGACAAGATCTTCTACGTCACCGCCGACAGCTTCGCCGCCGCCAGGAATTCGCCGCACCTGGAGATCTTCCGCAAGAAGGGCGTCGAAGTGCTGCTGCTGACCGACCGTGTCGACGAATGGATGCTGTCCTTCCTGAACGATTTCGAGGGCAAGGAACTGCATTCGGTCGCCAAGGGCGGCCTGGACCTGGGCGCAATGGAAGACGAGGCGGAGAAGAAAGAGCACGCCGAGACCGAGACCCAGTACCAGGAACTGGTCGGCAAGATGAAGGAAGCGCTGGCCGACAAGGCCAAGGAAGTGCGCGTCACCTTCCGCCTGACCGATTCGCCAGCCTGCCTGGTCGCCGACGAGCACGAACTGTCGGGTAACCTGCTGCGCATGCTGAAGGCAGCCGGCCAGGCCGCGCCGGAATCCAGGCCCATCCTGGAAATCAACCCGCAGCACCCGCTGGTCACGCGCCTGAAGTACGAAGACGCGGCCGGCGCCAAGTTCAGGGACTGGGCCCACATCCTGTTCGACCAGGCCCTGCTGGCCGAAGGCGGCACATTGGCCGACCCGGCCTCCTTCGTCAAACGCATGAACGACATGCTGTTGTCCAAGTAACCAAGTAAGCTAGTGCCCGCGCAAGCGGGCGCAGTCATACAGGTAGTAGGTCTTGCCGTACTCGCTGTCGCTGGCCTGGGCGATCGCCGCGACGCCCAGCGGCGTGGCGAGTACGACATAATCCAGCACCGGATCGGCGCAGGCAAACTGCAATCCGGCGCGGCTGGGCGGCGGCAACTGCAGTGCGCCCAGCCTGGTCTGCAGGATGTCCAGCGCAACCACCGCGTCTTCTCCTCCCAACTGCCTTAAACGCTCCATGCGTCGCATGCCTTCCACGGCGGTGCCGCGGTTGAAGGCCAGGCCTGTGATCTGGGCATTGGAAGCATAGTTCGAGCGGTGCAGCAGGAACCAGCTGACCATGACATTGTTTTGCCAATACAGTACGGCATCCTGCGCGATCAGCGGCGCGAAAGCCGACTGGACCGCGCGGGCGCCGCTGGCCGACAGTTCGTGCTGGCGATGCACCGGAATGGCGGCGTACAGCACGGACAGGCAAAGCATGCTGAAGGCCAGGCCAAAGGCCAGCAATTGCGGCGCCTTGCGCCGGCTGCCGCTGCAGCGCCGGATGAGCAACAGCAGCCCGGTCCCAAGCAGTGCGCCGGCACCCAGCTTGAAGGCGGCCGAGGCCCACAGCAGGACCAGCCAACCCGGCTGCGGGGCCGGCTCGACGGCGGCTGTTTTCAAGGCCAGGAACGTCACCTGCCATCCCCAGGCCAGGATCATGGCAGCCAGGCCAAGCAGCGCGGCCGCGTTGCCCCATGCCGGCCAGCGCAGCGGGGGACGCGGCGCGAAACAGCACAGCATTGCCCCTGCCAGCAAGGCGACGCCGCCGCCCACCGTATCGCGGGTGAGGGCAGCCAGGCACAGTGCCAACAGCAACACGCGGACCAGGCGTTCGCGGCGCCAGTAGGCGGCCAGCAGCCAGGCCAGGGCCAGCCAGGAGCACAGGTGCGTCATCCACAGCAGGCGCCACGGCTGGGCTTGCAACAGCAGCAGGTTGCTGGCGAGCCCGGTGCCCGCCCAACTGGCCAGCAAGCCAAGCGCTCCCAGCGCCGCTGCACAGCGGAACAGGCGCGCCGTCATGCCCTCGGCCAGCCAGCCTGCCGTCAGCACCAGGCAAAACGCCAGGCCGGTCCGGCTGACCCAGTCCTGTGCCTGCCAGGCGGTCCAGGCCATCATCGGCGCGCGGCTGTTGACCAAGGCCAGCCATTCGGCGTCCATGCCGAGCAACAGGCGCCCGAACGGGGGAACGCCGGCGCCAACCAGGGCCGCCGTCAGCGCAAGGCCGGCCAGCAGCGCCGCGGCCAGCGCGCGCCAGCTGCCCCAGGCGAAGAGCAAGGCGCCGGCCAGCAGCGGGGCGCAGGCGATCAGCGGATGCAAGGCCAGGGCCAGGCAAGCCGGCAGCAGGCCCCAGCCCCAGCGCTGCCGTACGAAGCAGCCCAGCGCCAGGATGCCGAGGCCTTCGGCGAACAGGCGCGGCGTCAGCAGGGATTCGGCGAGGTGGAACACGTCCGGGCTCGGCCCGTAATCGGCGGGCCAGGCAAACAGCATCGCCAGGCCGAGCCAGAGATAAAAGCCGCGCAGCACCGCAACGGCCAGGAAGGACGCGGCGCCGATCCATAACAGGTAGCCGCCTAGCTGCAGGGTGAACGTGGCCGGCTGCAGGCCAAATTCTGCAATGGCAGCGGCATATAGCGGACTGAACAGGGTAAAGGCATCCTGCGAGCCGTGCAGGAAGAACAGGTCGCCCTGGAAATTGGCTGGATACAGGCGGCGCATTGCCTGTACTGCATACAGCATGCCGTCGTGCCAGATGCCGCGCCAGGGATGGGTAAACAGCCAGAGTGCCAACAAGCTCGTCAGCATCAGGGGCGTGCTTCGTTGGCGGAAGATGGGGCGCATAGCTCCGTCCATTCTGAAACTGTGGCGTCCAAGCCGCAAGCATTTAAATGCTAGTTAGATTTGGTGAGACTTTAGCCAGTTGTCAAGCGGCATAATCAAAGCAAGCCCGCCTTCGCGAGGATTGCATGACGGAAGTTCGCAAGCAGCGTATTCTCATCGTTGACGACCAGAGCGTCCACACTGTGGCGTTGTGCGACGTGCTGCGCCAATATCAGTTTGATGCCGAAGGTTGCTCCAGTGCCGAGTCAGCGCTGGAGCTGCTGCGCAGCCAGTCCTTTGACCTGATGCTGTCCGACCTGAACATGCCTGGCATGGACGGCATCGGCCTGGTCAGGGAGGCCCTGCAGCACGACCCGGACCTGGCCTGCATCATCATGACCGGCGAGGGCAGCATCGCCACCGCCGTGCGCGCCATGCAGGGTGGCGCCCTCGATTACATCGTCAAACCCTTCAAGGCGTCATCCCTGCTGCCGGTGCTGGCGCGGGCGCAGGCCACGCGTGCCCTGCGCCTGGCCAATGCCGAGCTGGAACGCCAACTGCGGCAAAACGTGATGGAGCTGGCGGAAGCCAACCACCGGCTGGAGCAGGCGCGCACCGCGGCCGAACATGCCAACTCCGAGAAGTCGCGCTTCCTGTCGAATATGAGCCATGAGCTGCGCACGCCGCTCAACGGCATCCTCGGCTTCGCGCAAATCCTGGCAGCCGACAAGCTGCCGGCCACCCAGCTCGAAAAGCAGCGCTTCGCGCGCAATATCGTGCAGTCCGGCCAGCACCTGCTCAAGCTGGTCAACGAAATCCTCGACCTGGCGCGCATCGAAGCGGGCAAGGTGCCGCTGGCAATGGAGGCGGTCGATTTGCCGACCGTGTTGCAGGAATGCCGCATGATGGTCACGCCGCTGGCCGCCAAGCGCGATATCAGCCTCGGTTTCGGCGAGGTGCCGCAGCGGCGCCTGCGCGCCGACCGCACGCGCCTGGTGCAGGTGCTGATCAACCTGCTGTCCAACGCCATCAAGTACAACCACGACCAGGGCCGCGTCGCCGTGGCCTGCGCGGCGGCGGAAGGCAGCCGCCTGCGCATTTCCGTCAGCGACACCGGGCCGGGGCTGGAACCGGACCAGGTCCAGCACATCTTCCAGCCATTCCACCGCCTCGGGCGCGACGAAGAAGAGGAGGGCAGCGGCCTTGGCCTTGCCCTCACCCGGCGCGTGGTCGAGGCAATGCAAGGCGCCATCGGCGTCGAGAGCCAGCCGGGCCAGGGCAGCACCTTCTGGGTGGAACTGCCGCTGGCGCCGGAAACTACCCAACAGGTGCAACATGCGTAGCCGAACCATGCAGGTCCTTGCCGTGTTGTTCATCGTGCTGGCGCTGGGCGTGGCCTGGCTGTGGCAGCAGCAGCGGCGGCCGGCACTGCCGGCGCAGTCGCTGGTGATCGCCGCCAACACCGCCTACGTCGGCACCTGCGCGGTGGTGGCGGCGGAGCGGCGCGGCTACTTCGCCGAGCAGGGCCTGCAGGTCAAGGTGCTGCCTTTCTCGAGCGGCAAGGCGTCGATGCAGGCGGTGCTCGACGGCAAGGCCGATGTCGGCACCGTGGCCGATATCCCGATCGTGTTTGCCGCCATGGACGGGGTGCCGGTCAAGGTACTGGCGACCTTTTTCCGCACCGGCAAGGACCACGGCATCATCGGCCGCCGCGACCATGGCGTGCTGACGCCGGCCAGCCTGAAAGGCAAGCGCATCGGCGTCACGCAGGGTACCTCGGGCCAGTTCACGCTGGACGTGTTCCTGAACTGGCAGCGCATGGACGGCAGCGAAGTCACCATGGTCAATTACAAGCCGGAAGAGCTGGGCCAGGCGCTACAGCGCGGCGACGTCGACGCGGTGGCGGGCTGGGAGCCCTTCCTGGGCGCCATGCGCAAGCAGCTGGGCGATACGGCGGTCAGCTTTTCCGGCGAACAGGCGTATGAAAGCATCTACAACCTGGTCTCGCTGCAGCGCTTTACCGGCGAACGGGCAGGCGTCATCCCGCGCCTGCTGCACGCCATCGAACTGGGCTCGGCCTGGTGCGAAAAGTCGCCGGGGGAGGCGCAGCCGCTGCTGCCGGCCACCGCCAAGCTGAGTCGCGACGAAGTGCTGGCCGCCTGGCCCACATACCACTTCGGCCTGGAACTGGACCAGTCGCTGTTGCTGGCCTTCGAAGACCGGGCCCGCTGGGCCATCCGCAACCGCCTGGCCAATTCACGGGAAGTGCCGAATTTCCTCGACAATGTGTACCTGGAAGGATTGGGCGAGGTGCGGCCGACTGCCGTTACCGTCATCCACTAAGCCGCCATGAAGATCATCACTCGACTGAAGTGGGCCCAGTGGCTGTGCCTGGGCGGCGTGGCGCTGGCCGTGATCCTGATGCTGGGCGCCACGCGCCAGGTCAGGCAGGAATTGCTGCGCAACGAACGGGCCGGGGCAATCGTCAGCGGGGTGGTGGCGCTGCGCTACCTGTCGCTGGAGTATGCGCAAACCCAGGAGCGGCGCTCGTACGTGCAATGGCAGTTGCGCAAAGAATCGCTGCAAGGCTTGCTGCTGCGCGACGACTTGTTCAGGGAAGCCGATGAAGCGCGGCTGCTGCACGAGCTGCAGGAAAGCCTGCCACTGCTGGCGCGCCATTTTTCCGAGTTGCTGCTGGTGCGGCAGGAGCTGCACGCGACGCCGGAACGGGCCGAAGTGCTGCACCTGCTGGAAGCGCGCCTGTTCGGCCAGCTGATGTCGCGCACCCAGGACATGATCCGCGATGCGGAAGAGCTGGCGCGCCGCAGCCGCGAGGGCGTGCTGAGCGCGCAGCAGAATGCCACGGGCGTGGCGGCGGCGCTTGGCCTGCTGCTGGCGATGACGGTGCTGGGCGCACTGGCCCTGACCATCCGCAGCGTGGCGCACCCGCTGGAACGGCTGCGCCGGGGCGCCGAGCTGGTGGGGTCGGGCAAGCTGGATTTCCGCATGAATATGAAGGCGGTCGACGAGGTGGGCGATTTGGCGCGTGCCTTCGATGCCATGACCGAACGCCTGCGTGCGACCACGGTATCGCGCGATGAACTGGTCAGCGCCAATTCCGCCCTGCATGACGAGATGGAGGTGCGCCATGGCGCCGAGCTGAAAGTGCAGGCGCAGCTCGGGCGGCTCAGCCTGCTGCACCAGATGACGCGCTCGATCGGCGAGCGGCAGGACTTGCGCAGCATCCTGCAGGTGCTGGTGCGCAGCCTGGAAGACCAGTTGCCGGTGGATTTTGCCTGCGTCTTCCTGCTGCAGGAAGGCGTGCTGGAAGCGAGTTGCGTCGGCCTCGGCAATGCCTTGCTGCCGGGCGATGCGGCGCTGAAGGAGGGCGCCCAGGTGTCGATCGACAACAACGGCCTGGCACGCTGCGTCAAGGGGCAACTGGTGTACGAGGCGGACATCGGCGGCAGCGAGTTCCCGTTCCCGCACCGGCTGGCGCGCGGCGGCCTGAATTCGCTGGTGCTGGCGCCGCTGCAAGCGGAGAGCGTGGTGTTCGGCGTGCTGGCCGTGGCGCGCAACATCCCGAATGCCTTCTCCAGCGGCGAATGCGAATTCCTGCGCCAGCTGAGCGAACATGCGGCCCTGGCGGCGCGCCAGGCCCAGTTGTACGGCGCGCTGCAGCAGGCTTACCATACCCTGCATGCGACGCAGCAGTCGGTCACGCGCGAAGAGCGCCTGCGCGCCCTGGGCCAGATGGCCAGCGGCATTGCGCACGACATCAACAACGCCATCTCGCCGGTGGCCCTGTACACCGAGACCTTGCTGGAAACCGAGGAAGGCCTGAGCGCCAGCGGCCGCAACCACCTGCAGGTGATCGCCCGCGCCATCGACGACGTGGCCGCAACGGTGGCGCGCATGCGCGAACTGTACCGCCGCCGCGAGCCGCAGATGGAACTCGCCAGCGTCAGCCTGAATGTGCTGGCGCAGCAGGTGGCCGACCTGACGCGGGCGCGCTGGAGCGATATGCCGCAGCAGCGCGGCGTGGTGATCTCGATGAAGCTGGAACTGGCGCCGGGCTTGCCGGCCGTGATGGGCTCCGAGCCGGAAATCCGCGAGGCGCTGACCAACCTGGTGTTCAATGCCGTCGATGCCATGCCCGAAGGCGGCGCGCTGGTCCTGCGCACCCGCAGCACCGGCGAACATGCCATCGTCGACGTGGCCGACAGCGGCGTCGGCATGGACGAATCGACGCGCCGCCATTGCATG
The DNA here is from genome assembly GCF_001428585.1 of Duganella sp. Root198D2. Classification (NCBI taxonomy): domain Bacteria; kingdom Pseudomonadati; phylum Pseudomonadota; class Betaproteobacteria; order Burkholderiales; family Oxalobacteraceae; genus Duganella; species Duganella sp. Root198D2. Next base: position 156,563 of record NZ_LMIC01000051.1, read on the forward strand.
GATCCGTTCTTCACTACCAAGGGCGAGCGCGGCAGCGGCCTGGGGCTGGCCACCGTCAATTCGATGGCCGAACGCCACAGCGCCGTGGTGCAGGTGGAATCGACGATCGGGCAGGGCACTACGGTGTCGCTGGCCTTCCCGCTGCCGCTGGCGCATCCCGCCATCCCGCCGCTGGAAGCCCCGGCCACTGCGGTGCCGGTGGCCGAGCCCATGCGCCTGCTGGTGATCGACGACGATCCGGCCGTACTGGCCTCCATGACCACCATCCTGCAGCGCGATGGCCACAGCGTGGTGGCGGCCAATGGCGGTGCCGCGGGCATCGAGCAATTCCGCGCTTCGATGGAATCGAGCCTGCCGTTCGACGCGGTGTTCAGCGACCTGGGCATGCCGCACGTCGACGGGCGCAAGGTGGCCGGCTGCATCAAGGAGCTGTCGCCCAATACGCCGGTGATCCTGGTCACCGGCTGGGGCCAGCGCCTGATCCCCGAAGGCGACGTGGATGCCAAACCCGCCAGCGTCGACGAGGTGCTGAGCAAGCCGCCGCGCGTGCGCGAACTGCGCGAGGTCCTGCTGAAAGTGCACAAGGTCGGGTATAGTCCTGCGTCATGAATAATCCAACCGTATTTGCCGCGCACCGGGCGCGGTTGTTTGCCATCGCCTATCGCATGCTGGGCGTGCGCGCCGATGCCGAGGACGTGGTGCAGGATGCCTGGATCCGCTGGCAGGGCGCCGATACCAGCGCGGTGCGGTCGGCCGAGGCCTGGCTGGTGACGGCGGTCACGCGGCTTGCCATCGACCGCCTGCGCACGGCCATCGCCGAGCGCGCAGCCTACGAGGGACTGTGGCTGCCGGAACCGCTGGTCGCCATCGATGAGGAAACGCCGGAAGCCCAGGCCGAACGGGCCAGCGACCTGTCGCTGGCCTATATGTGGCTGCTGCAGCGGCTTGGCCCGGAGGAGCGCGCTGCCTTCCTGCTGCGCCAGGTGTTCGACTATGACTATCACGAGGTGGCCGAGCAGCTTGGCAAATCCGAGGCGGCCTGCCGCCAGATGGTGAGCCGGGCCGGCGAACGTGTGCAGCAGGGCCAGTCGCGCTTCGACATACCGGCCGCCACCCACCGCCAGCTGCTGCAGCGTTTCGTGGCAGCCTCGGCCAGCGGCGACAAGGAAGCGGTGCGCGCCTTGCTGGCGCAAGACCTGGAGCTGGTTGGCGACGGCGGCGGCAAGGTCAAATCCTTCGGCATCGTCATTACCGATCCGGACAAGATTGCGGCGCTGTACGCCGGCATGCACAAGCTGGGCGCCATCGAATACCGTGCCGCCCTGGTCAACGGCGAGCCAGGCCTGCTGCGTTTCGTGGACGGCAAGCTGGAGTCGGCGCAAGGCTTTGCCACCGACGGCCAGCGCATCACCGGCATCTACGTGGTGCGCAACCCGGACAAGCTGGCGCATATTATCAACTGACGTTTGCAGGCAGGAAGGCCGCGGAGGATCCCGACATGTTGAGCGAAATTCGCGAGCGTGGCATGCAGGTTGGGGTGGCGGACTTGCTGCGCGCCATACAATACCTGCCGGTCGGCCTGTCCATCATCGACCGCGACCTGCAATTCAGGTTCTGGAACGACAGCTTTTGCCAATGCCTGGATTTTCCGAACAGCCTGATGCAGCCGGGCGTGCTGCTGGAAGACCTGTTCCGTTTCAATGCGCTGCGCGGCGAATTCGGGCCAGGCGATGCGGAAACCCAGGTGCGCGAGCGCATCGAGCTGGCGCGCCAGTTCGTGCCGCACCGTTTCCGCCGCACGCGCGCCAACGGCACGGTGCTGCAAGTGACGGGCCGGCCCATGAGCGACGAGCAGGGCCGGGTGGTGGGCTTTGTCACGATCTATGAAGACGTCACGACCGAGGCGCGCCAGCAGCAGGAACTGGAGCAGGCGCACCAGAAGCTGCTGTCGGCCTATGAGGACTTGCGGCGCGCCCAGCTGGACAATAGCGAACTGGAAAAAGACCGCTCCAAATACTACCAGCTGGCGGTGCGCGACGCGGTGACCGGCCTCTACACGCGCCACTATATGGAAGATGCCGCCGCCCGCCTGCTGCAGCAGCATGAGCGCGACGCGGCCGAGCGCGTGGGTTTGCTGGTGTTCGATGTCGATCGTTTCAAGCTGGTCAACGACAACCATGGCCACCTGGCCGGCGACCTGGTGTTGCAGCGCATAGGCAATCTGTTGAACAGCCACACGCGCCGCATCGACATCGCCGTGCGCAATGGCGGCGACGAGTTTGCCGTTTTCCTGCCCAAGCTCGACCTCCAGCATTGCCTGCAATTTGCCGAACGGCTAAGCAGCGAGGTGCGCGCCCTGCGTTTCGAAGGCAGCCTGGCCGCGATCGAACTGTCGATCAGTGCCGGCGTGGCCGAGCATCAGCCGGGCGAGCCGCTGGGCGACCTGCTGCAGCGGGCCGATGCCGCCCTGTACGCCGCCAAGCGAGCCGGGCGCGACCGGGTTTGCAGCTTTCCCGCCCAGGCGGGAAAAAATCTTTAGCCCGGCTGTCACAAAGCGGCAGGCTGCTCCGTCTAATGGATAAGAAGGCCGCACAGTGCGGTCTTTACCATCAGACCGAAAGGATTTTCCATGAGCACCCTGCGTTACAACTACTTCCAGCTGTCCCAGAAATCGTTCCAGAACCTGCTGGCGCTGTCGAATGGCCTGAACCGCGAACTGCTGGGCAAGAAACTGGTGGACCTGGTGCTGCTGCGCGTGTCGCAGATCAATGGCTGCGGCTTTTGCATCGACATGCATTACCAGGATCTGTTGAAGATGGATGTCGAGCCGCGCCACGTGAACGCGGTGGCCGGCTGGCGCGAGGCGCCATTCTTCAGCGAGCGCGAACGCGCCGCGCTGGAATGGTCGGAGTTGATTAATGCGATTCCAGTCCGCGATCCCGACGACGCAGCTTTCGCCCGTGTCCAAGAGCATTTCTCCGGCGAAGAGATCGCGGAACTGGGTTTCGTGGTTGCGGTCATCCGTTCCTGGAATATGCTGAACGTCGCGTCGCGCAACCCGATCCCTCGTTAATTTTCCCTCTTGCGCAGTAACAGCAAGGGCAGGCCGGCCAGCAGCATGAGGAACTGTGCCGGCTCGGGAATCGGCGCGGCCAGGAAGCCGCGGATTTCACCGCTCGGGTAGACGCTCGAGTGAATGTTGAAATACGCGGCGCCGGCATTGAGTCCGGCCAACAATGCAGCTTCGGCGCCGGCCGTGGTGCCGCCATTATTGGCCAGGAAGGCCGGGTTCCAGAACGATTCCTGCGAGGTGCTGAAGAAGGAAGCGTAACTGCCGCTGGTTTCATTGGCCGGGAAGCCGGTGAACGTTGGCAGCATGGTCGCAACACCGGCATTGCCGTCGCCCGGAACGGCGGTGCAGCAATGGATGTGGGCAGCACCGCTCAAGCCTTCCAGGTCGGTAAAGCTGGCTGCAATGGTCATATAATGGTTGTCGATATCGAACAGCACGGTCACGTCGCCCGTGGCTGCCGAAGCGTTGGGCGGGGATTCCGCGGCGCCGCTGAGTGCGGCGTTGAAGACAAGCGGATCAGCTTGCGCTGCTCCGCATGCGCCAATCAAGGCCAGCGTCGCCAGCCCCTTATTCAGATGAGTTCCCATTCAGTGGCTCCTCAATGTTCGCGAGCCCGCGGTAACGGTTCCCCCCGTGGTATGGCAAGCAGGCGCGCAGTACAGCGCGCTTATTGTCGCCGCAAGCGCACCCGGTGCGGCGCACGAATGCTGACGCTCATCTGACGTTCTTCATGAGAAAGTCCGCTTGCCCGCAGCTCTTCTGCGAGTAGGCGATGGCTTCCTGCGAACAGCTGCGCGATTTGCCGTCCTTGCTGAAGCAGACGCGCGCCTCGCGCAGGAAGCGGCCGCCGGAGCCGCATACCGGCAGCACCGAGTCCCTGGCCAGCCACGGATTGGCCTTGTGGAAGGCATCCTCGAACTGGCCTGGCGTGACGCGCACCGGCTGCTGCGGGCGCGCGAAGGCGGCCGGGAGCTTCAGGCTGTCGCGCAGCCTGGCGCTCAGCGCCAGGTAGTCCTGCGGCTGCAGGCCGGAGCAGGAGCCATGCTTGTTCCACTCATGGAACAGGAGCTTTGGCGAAGGGTAGAGCGATTCGTACTGGTCGCGCAGGCCGTTCGAAATCCTGCTGCGGCCGCAGCTTTCCGGGTAGCCGCGCTCGTACTGCGGCCACAGGCCGTGCAGCACGAAGCCAAGCTGGCGGCCGGTGGCGCATTGCGCCGGGTCGCCGCCGCCACGGCCGGCACAGTATTCCGGCGACCAGGACAGCGACATCACGTAATAATCGAAAACACCGGGGCGGTCGTCGCGTGCCATGGCTGGCAGTGCACACGCCGCGGCCAGCAAGGCAGCGAACAAGCGTTTCACAAAGCGGTCCTTAAAGCGAATAATTCGGGGAACAGTACCACATCCAGCATCTTGCGCAGATAGGAAACGCCGGCGGTGCCGCCGGTGCCGGTCTTGAAGCCGATCACACGTTCCACCGTGGTGACATGGCGGAAGCGCCAGAAGCGGAAAGCGGTTTCCAGGTCCACCAGCTTTTCCGCCAGTTCGTACAGCGCCCAGTAGCGCGTGGTGTCGCGGTACACCTCGAGCCAGGCATCCTTGACCGACTCGTTGGCCACGGTCGGCAGGGTCCAGTCGCCGTCCAGGCGCGCCGCATCGATGTGCAGGCCGTTGCGTGCCAGCAGGCGGATCGCTTCGTCGTACAGCGATGGCGCATGCAGCGCCGCGTCGAGCAGGGCATGCGCTGCCGGCGCCTGCTGGTGCACGGCCAGCATATTGGCATTCTTGTTGCCGAGGATGAATTCGATTTCGCGGTACTGGTGCGACTGGAAGCCGGACGACGAGGCCAGGTAAGGGCGGATCGCCGTGTATTCAGGCGGCGTCATGGTGGCCAGCACGTCCCAGGCATGCACCAGCTGGTCCATGATGCGCGCCACGCGGGCCAGCATCTTGAAGGCCGGCGGCAGGTCGTCGCGGCGCAGATGGCCGACCACGGCGTGCAGCTCGTGCAGCATGAGCTTCATCCACAATTCGCTGGTCTGGTGCTGCACGATGAACAGCATCTCATTATGGTTGGGCGACAGCGGGTGCTGCGCGCTCAGGATTTTTTCCAGGCCCAGGTAATCGCCATAGCTCATGGACTTGGAGAAGTCCATTTGTGCCCCATGCCAGGCGGCGTCTTTCTTTTCTTCGGTCATGTCGGGTCTCAGGTTACAGCGCCGCGGGCGGCAGTGATGTCGTAGGCCTTGTCGTCCAGGATCTGCTTCAGGATTTCCACCGCATCCCATACGTCGGCAAAGCTGGTGTACAGCGGCGTGAAACCGAAGCGCATGATTTCGGGCTCGCGGTAGTCGCCGATCACGCCGCGTGCGATCAGGGCTTGCATTACCGCGTAGCCGTAAGGGTGGGTAAAGCTCACTTGCGAGCCGCGGCGTGCGTGATCGCGCGGGGTGACCAGGCCCAGTGGATGGTTCGGGCAGCGCTGCTCGACCAGGGCGATGAACAGGTCGGTCAGGGCCAGCGATTTGGCGCGCACCGCATCCATGCTCGTTTGCGCGAAGACGTCGAGGCCGCATTCCACCATGGCCAGCGAAGTGACTGGCTGGGTGCCGCACAGCGCGCGGCCGATACCTTTGGCGGGCGCGAAGTCGGGCGCCATGGCGAAGGGATTGGCATGGCCCCACCAGCCGGACAGCGGATGGCTGAATTTGTCCTGGTTGCGCTGCGGGACCCAGATGAAGGCCGGCGAGCCGGGGCCGCCGTTCAGGTATTTATAAGTGCAGCCGACGGCGAAGTCGGCGCCGTCGGCGTGCAGGTCGAGCGGCACGGCGCCGACCGAGTGGCACAGGTCCCACACGATCAGCGCGCCGTGCTGGTGGGCGAGGGCGCTGGCGGCTGCCATGTCGTGCTGGTAGCCGGTGCGGTAGTTCACGTGGGTCAGCATGACCACGGCCGTTTCGGCCGTGATGGCGGCCGGCAGCTGGTCGGGGCTGTCGACCAGCCGTACTTCATAGCCGCGGTCGAGCCACGAGGTCAGGCCCTGGGCCATATAGATATCGGTAGGGAAGTTCGAACGCTCGGTGATGATCACCTTGCGCCCGGTGTGCGCCTGCGCGTGCAGGGCGGCGGCCAGGGCCTTGAACAGGTTGATCGAGGTGGTATCGGTGACGACGACTTCGCCTTGCCTGGCACCGACCAGCGGGGCCAGTTTGTCGCCCAGGCGTTTCGGCATCTCGAACCAGCCGGCGCTGTTCCAGCTGGTGATCAGGTCCTTGCCCCATTCCCTGGCGATCACTTCGGTGGCGCGGGTGAGGGCGGCTTTAGGGCGGGCGCCCAGGGAGTTGCCATCGAGGTAAATAACGCCGGCAGGCAGGTCGAACTGCTCGCGCAGCGGGGCCAGGGCGTCCGCGGCGTCGCGGGCCAGGCAGTCGGAACGGGAAATCATGCAGGTGCTTTCCTTGAGACTTAAACAAAGTGAGATTGTAGCAACCTTTTGCGCGCCCAAAACCGGTAAACCGGTGTCAGACCCGCAGGGTCTGACACCAACCTGCGACCGTTGCGGACCGGTGCCCGACCCTGCGGGTCAGACGCCGAACTACCGGTTTTATTGCTAAGCTATTGATTTTAAAAGAACTAAAAAATTTTCAAATATTTTTTCAAAAAACCCTAAAGTTTCCCGACTCCTTGCCGTTACCGATTTTAGAAGCCCGGTAAAAGGCTTGCTGTTCGGCAGTTTGGAATGAGTGAAAAAAATTTAAAATTTTTTGCTCAGGACCCTAAAGTTCCTCCAAACCCCGCCGTTACCAGTTCAGATGTCGCAAAAAAGCATCTCGGCGATATCTATTTTTACCCTCGGCTCCTGTGTTTTTAGCGAGACCGGGCACCCCGCAAAACCGCGCCGTTACTGGCGTTGCCCCTCTATGGGCAGCCCTCTGTAGGACAAAATCCTACGGGGTCACTTCGCCTATTCCCGACCCAAAATACAGCGCGCCGCCTCTATGCGCTTTGGCGCGTCTCCAGCAGAATGTATCTCAACAGCAACGAAAATTGCGTTGCAAGCTGAAACTGACTGGAGATGGACATGACTGCAAACGACATGATGGCTGAAATCCGCGATGCGAACCTGAGCTACCTGATGCTGGCGCAGCAGATGATCCGTGCCGACAAAGTCACCGCGATCTTCCGTCTCGGCATTTCGGCCGACATCGCCGACCTGATCGAAGGCATGAGCAATGCCCAGATCCTGAAACTGGCAGGCGGCAACATGATGCTGGCCCGCTTCCGCTTCGACGACAGCGCCATCCTCGGCATGCTGACCAACTACAATAAGGACCGTTCCCTGGCCCAGTCCCACGCCGCCATCCTGATGGCTGGCCAGGCAGTTGAAGAAATCGCTTAAGGAGCGACGCCATGAGCAAGAAGAGTGTGGTGACCGAGGCGCAGGAAATCCAGCTGGCTATCGAGCTGATCAACCTGGGTGCCCGCCTGCAGCTGCTGGAAACTGAAGTGTCGCTGTCGCGCGAACGCCTGCTCAAGCTGTACAAGGAACTGAAAGGCATGTCGCCGCCGAAAGGCATGCTGCCTTTCTCGACCGACTGGTTCCTGACCTGGCAGCCGAACATTCACTCGTCGCTGTTCATGAACATCCATAATTTCCTGCTCGAGCACGCAGGCGCCAGCGGCATCCACGCCGTGATGAAGGCATACCAGCTCTACCTGGAACAAATGCCGCCGGCCGCCGGCGAAGAGCCGCTGCTGTCGCTGACCCGTGCCTGGACCCTGGTCAAATTCGCCAGCAACAATATGCTGCAGCTTAAGCCTTGCACTTGCTGCAAGGGTAAGTTCGTAGTCGACGCCATGGACTTGAACCGCGACTACAAGTGCGGCTTGTGCCATATGCCTTCGCGTGCCGGCAAGACCCGCAAGGCCAAGGATGCCGCCGAAGCGCTCGCTGCTTAGAATCCCCGCCTTCCAGGCGCTGCTGGCCCAGGCCGGCGCGATGCTGCCATGCGCCGCGCTGGCAGTTGCGCTTGAATCGTTCGGTCATGGCTTGACCATGCTGCAAGCCGTGCTGCTGCAAGGCTTGTTCGCTGCCGCTATCGGCTGGAAGATCGGCCTGGCGCGCTGGTGGCTGCCGATCCTGCTGCTGTTCCCCATCGCATTACTGGCCGGCCTGGCCCTGCATCTGCCGCCATGGCTGGCCGCCGCGGTCTTCCTGGTCTTGCTGGGCTGGTACTGGTCCACCTACCGCACCCAGGTTCCCTACTATCCTTCCAGTCGCGCCGTGTGGCGCGCCGTACTGGCCGAGCTGCCGCAGGGCAGGGCGCTGCGCATGATCGATATCGGCAGCGGCCTCGGTGGCTTCGCCTTGCACCTGGCGCGCGCGCGGCCCGAGTCGGAAGTTGTTGGAATTGAACTGGCGCCGGTGCCGTGGCTGGTGTCGCGCTTGCGGGCCGCATTCTGCGGCAGCCGTGCCCGTTTCGTACGTGGCGACTATGAGCAGTTAAATTTTGCAGAATATGACCTGGTGTTTGCCTATTTGTCGCCGGCTGCCATGCCGGCCTTGTGGAACAAGGCCCAGAGCGAAATGCGGGGCGGTAGTTTGCTTGCCAGTTATGAATTTGAGATTCCTGCAGCAAACGGCATCAAGACCATTCGCACCACAGAGGGTGGTCCGCCCCTTTATATAAGAGCGTTTTAAAGGCAGTTTTCCTTGCCGCAGAGGCGTCTTCACGTTATTGTAGTTCCACTGTGGAATATTATTGCTTTTAACTAGCTTTCGGGGAGATCGCGCGCTTGTTAGTCATTGTCGGTTACCTCATCGTCCTCGGCTCCGTTTTTGGTGGTTTCGCGCTGTCCGGCGGCCATTTGGCGGCCCTGTTCCAGCCACTGGAGCTGCTGATGATTGGCGGCGCTGCTGCCGGCGCTTTCTTTGTTGGCAATAACGGCAAGTCGATCAAGGCCACGCTGGCCGCGCTGCCAACCTTGTTCAAAGGTTCACGCTATACCAAGGATTTGTACATGGAGCTGATGTCGCTCCTGTTCGACGTGCTGTCCAAAGTGCGCAAGGAAGGCCTGATGTCGATCGAAGGCGACATCGACAAGCCGGAAGACAGTCCGCTGTTCAGCAAATATCCGGCGGTGCTGGAGGATCACCATATCATCGAGTTCATGACCGATTACCTGCGCCTGATGGTGTCGGGGAATATGGATGCTTTCCAGATCGAGAACCTGATGGACAACGAGATCGACACCCATCACCAGGAAGGCCATGTGCCGGCCCACTGCATCGCCAAGCTGGGCGATGGCTTGCCGGCCTTCGGTATCGTGGCGGCGGTGATGGGCGTGGTGCACACCATGGAATCGGTGGGCATCCCGCCGTCCGAGCTGGGCATGCTGATCGCGCACGCGCTGGTCGGTACCTTCCTCGGCATCTTGCTGGCCTACGGTTTCGTCGGCCCGCTGGCCAGCCTGCTGGAGCAGAAGCTGGAAGAGTCGACCAAGATGTTCCAGTGCGTGAAAGTCACGCTGCTGGCCAGCCTGAATGGTTATGCCCCGGCACTGGCTGTGGAATTTGGCCGCAAGGTACTGTACTCTACCGAGCGCCCCAGCTTCTCCGAGCTGGAAGAACATATCAAGAAATCGAAGTCGAAGTAATGGAAGCGAGGACCTGCCATGGCTGAAGAAGGCCTGCGGCCCATTGTCGTCAAGAAGATCAAGAAGGGCGGGGGCGGCCACCACGGCGGCGCCTGGAAGATCGCTTACGCCGACTTCGTGACGGCGATGATGGCGTTCTTCCTGCTGATGTGGCTGCTCGGTTCGACTACCAAGGGCGACCTGAACGGTATTTCCGAATACTTCAAGACGCCGCTCAAAGTCGCCATGCAAGGCGGCTCCGGCAGCGGCGACAGTTCTTCGGTGATCCAGGGCGGGGGCTCGGACCTGTCGCGCCGTACCGGCCAGGTCAAGATGACGGACGATCCGGCGCAGTCGAAATCCTATAACCTCGATGCCGCCAAGAAGGCGCTCGAAGCGGAAGAGAAATCACGCCTGCAGGCGCTGCGTGCCCGGATCGAAATGACCATCGATACCAATGCCGAACTCAAGAAGTTCAAAGAGCAATTGCTGCTGGACTTTACCAGCGAAGGCTTGCGCATCCAGATCGTCGACTTGCAAAACCGCCCCATGTTCAATGCCGGCAAAGCCGACTTGCAACCGTATGCCGGCGAAATCCTGGAAGCCATTGCGCCGGCCCTGAACGACGTGCCGAACAAGATCGGCCTGTCCGGCCACACCGACTCCACGCCGTATTTCACCGAAACGGGGTACAGTAACTGGGAACTGTCGGCCGACCGCGCCAATGCCTCGCGCCGCGCGCTGCTGCATGGCGGCCTGGCCGACAATAAGATCCTGCGCGTGGTGGGCCTGGCCAGCGCTGCCCACCTGGACCGCGCGGATCCTTTCAACCCGATCAATCGCCGCATCAGCATCATTGTGATGAACAAGAGGACCGAGGAGAATGTGCTGCGTGACGGCGGCAAATTGCAAGTCGGCCTCGATACGGAAGCTACGCAAGCCGCGGCGGCAGCGGCACCGGCTGCGCCGGCAGGGAAGAAATAGAGACTTTATGACAAGAAAGAAGATCCTTGGCTCGCATGTGAAACGCCTGCTGTCAGGCGTGTCGGACCATGGCCGGCGCCACCTGACGGAAGTCGAGACCGACCTGCTGCAGACCAACCTGCTGCTGGAGGAAGCGATCGACAAGCTGACGCGCAACTTCATGGCGATCCATGAAGCGGTCAGCGCGCAGCAAGCGACCATCGAGCTGCTGCTGCAAGGCGGCAATCCGTCGGCCGAAGACAAGGCGCGCCTGAAGGAAATGAACGAACAGGTAAGCGGCTACGTCAACGCCGCCATTACCAGCATGCAGTTCCAAGACATGACCAGCCAGCTGATCGACCGTACCCTGAAGCGCGTCACCGGCTTGCGGGAATTCCTCGGCACGCTGGGGGCGCACGGCGCCGAAGTGGTGCCGGAATCGGGCAGCGACGAGATCGTGGACCTGCTGAGCAAGGTCAGCATGGCGCTGGCGATCCAGAGCCTTGAACTGCGCAGCGTGCTGCGCAAGGCGGTCAGCCAGAAGCACCTGGAAAGCGGCGACATCGAACTGTTCTGAATACACACAAAAATTTTACTAAGTGAGAAAAAAAGATGGCTAAAACAATTCTTGCAGTCGACGACTCCTCCTCGCTGCGCCAGATGGTGGCATTCAGCCTGAAGGCAGCCGGCTACCAGGTGGTGGAAGCAGTCGACGGACAGGATGGCCTGGAAAAGGCCAAGCTGCAAACCGTGGACCTGGTGCTGACCGACCAGAACATGCCGCGCATGGACGGCCTGCAACTGATCAAGCTGCTGCGCGAGCAGCCGTCGTACGCCAAGGTTCCCATCTTGATGCTGACCACCGAATCGTCCGACGAGATGAAGGCCAAGGGCCGCGCCGCCGGCGCGAATGGCTGGCTGGTCAAGCCTTTCGACCCGCAACGCTTGATTGAGGTAGTGAAGAAGGTCATTGGCTAATTAAGGGGTGTGGCATGACCATCGACATTAGCCAGTTCTACCAGGTCTTCTTCGATGAAGCGGAAGAACTGCTGGCTGAAATGGAGCGTCTGCTGCTGGGCGTGGACGTCGAGTCGCCCAGCGAAGAAGACTTGAACGCGATTTTCCGTACCGCGCACTCGGTGAAGGGCGGGGCGTCGACGTTCGGCGTGACCGACATGACCGAAGTGACGCACGTGCTGGAGACGCTGCTGGACCGCATCCGCAAGGGCGAGATGGCCTTGACGTCGACCCATGTCGACGCCTTCCTGGCGGCCAAGGACATCCTGAAGATGCAGCTGGACGGGCACCGCCTGGGCAGCGCGGTTGACCAGGAAGCCGTGGGCGACGTGCGCATGATGCTGCAGGAGCTGGCGCAGGACGTGCACATCGAAGCGATGGCGCCGGTGGCGTCGGGCTTCAGTACGCCGGAAGCGCAGTCGGTCGACCACAGCGGCGGCAAGCGCTACCGGCTGGAGTTGCCGCCCATGGTGCACCGCGAGGTCGAGGCGCTGGCAGCGGAACTTGGCCTGATGGGCCACGTGGAACTGGTGCCGCTGGACGCCGAGCGCCACGCCATGATCGTCACCACCCACGAATCGCTGGACGATATCGTGGCCATCTGTTCCTTCGTGATCGATGCCGAGCAGATGAAGGTCAGCGAGCTGCCTGCGCTGAGCCCGACCCAGGCCGCGCGCGAGAACGCCGAGCGTGAACGCAAGGAAGCGGAGCTCGGTTATGGCTTCTTCGATCCCCTGCCAGGCGCAGGCGCCGCTGCCGCTGCCGCAGCCCCCGCGGCCGACGGCGAAGGCTACGGCTTCTTCCAGCCGCTCGACGAAATCCGCGGCAATGCCGGCGCTGCCGCCGAAGATGCGCGCGGTTACGGCTTCTTCCAGCCGCTGGAAGTGATCCGTGCCCAGGCCGGCGTCCAGGATGCGCCGGTGGAAGCAGCCAAGCCGAGCGAAGAGCTGGAAAAGAAGGCTGCCCGCAAGGAAGCGGAAAAACAGGCCCACGCGCCGGCCGGCGGCGAATCGTCCTCGATCCGCGTCTCGGTGGAGAAGGTCGACCAGCTGATCAACCTGGTGGGCGAACTGGTGATCACGCAAGCGATGATCGAACAGCGCGCCAGCACCATCGACCCGGTGCTGCACGAAAAGCTGCTGAGCGGAATTTCCCAGCTGACCCGCAACACGCGCGACTTGCAGGAATCGGTGATGTCGATCCGCATGATGCCGATGGACTTCGTGTTCTCGCGCTTCCCGCGCATGGTGCGCGACCTGGCCACCAAGCTTGGCAAGAAGGTCGAATTCGTCACCAGCGGCGCCGCCACGGAACTGGACAAGGGCCTGATCGAACGCATCGTCGACCCGCTGACCCACCTGGTGCGCAACTCGATCGACCACGGCATTGAAATGCCGGACGTGCGCAAGGCGGCCGGCAAGTCGGAAACGGGGCGCCTGTTCCTGTCCGCCTCGCACCAGGGCGGCAGCATCATCATCGAAGTCTCGGACGACGGCGGCGGCTTGAACCGCGACAGGATTTTGGCAAAGGCGCGCCAGAACGGCTTGCCGCTGTCCGACAATATGACGGACGCCGATGTCTGGCAGCTGATCTTCGCGCCGGGCTTCTCGACCGCCGAACAGGTGACCGATGTGTCGGGCCGCGGCGTCGGCATGGACGTGGTCAAACGCAATATCACCGCCATGGGCGGCACCGTCGACATCCGCTCCGCCAAAGGCTTTGGCACCACCATCTCGATTTCCCTGCCGCTGACGCTGGCCATCCTGGACGGCATGCTGATCCAGACCGGCGAAGAGGTCTACATCCTGCCGCTTGGCTTCGTGCTCGAATCGCTGCAGCCGGCGCCGGAAGACGTCAAGGAAATCAGCGGCAAGGGCCGCGTCATCAAGGTCCGTGGCGAATACCTGCCGCTGATCCCGCTGTACCAGATTTTCGATATCACACCGCGCTTCACCGATCCATGCCAGGGCATCCTGGTGATCGTGGAAACCGAGGGCAAGAAGGCCTGCCTGTTCGTGGACGAACTGGTGGGCCAGCAGCAGGTCGTGGTCAAGAACCTGGAATCGAATTACCGCAAGGTGACCGGCATTTCCGGTGCCACCATCCTCGGCGACGGCGGCGTGTCGCTGATCCTGGACGTGACGGCGCTGGTGCGCTCGTCGCGCCAGCTGGTTGACGAATCAAACTTTGTGAAGGAAGAACCATGAGCGACGCAGCAAGCGCCGGAACAGCCGTCCAGGAATTCCTGGCTTTCAAGCTGGGCGCCGAAGAATACGGCATCGATATCCTGAAAGTGCAGGAAATCCGCGGTTACGAAGCGGTGACCCGCATCGCCAATGCGCCGGAATTCATCAAAGGCGTGATCAACCTGCGCGGCATCATCATCCCGGTGGTGGACATGCGCATCAAATTCAAGCTGGGCGAACCGGTGTACGATCAGTTCACCGTGGTCATCATCCTCAATATCAATGGCCGCGTGGTGGGCATGGTGGTCGATTCGGTATCGGACGTGACGTCGCTGACGCCCGAGCAGATCAAGGCCGCACCAGACATGGGTACCGCCTTCAGTACGGAGTACATGATCGGCCTCGGCACGATCGACGAGCGCATGCTGATCCTGGTGGATATCCAGCGCCTGATGTCCAGCCCGGAAATGGGCTTGAGCGAAAAACTGGCAGCCTAAAACATAAGAATACAGATCCGGCAGGATACTAGGGGGAGAGAACAAAATGAACATGCGCGAATACAAGATAGGTACCCGGCTTGGTTTTGGTTTCGGGATTATTCTGCTGATCCTGGTCGGCACCGTGCTGCTGACCAACGTGCTGAACTACCGCAACAAGTCCGCCCTGATGACCGGCCTGGATGTCTCCGGTGCCAAGGAATTGCAGGCGCAGTCGATGAAAAGTGCAATGCTGGAAACCGGTATCGCCATGCGTAATATCGGCCTGCAGTCGGACGTCAGCCTGATGCAGAAGGAAGAAGAGAAGGTCAAGGCCAACCGCGCCCGCTACGACGCGGCGCGCACCAAGCTGCAAAGCCTGGGCCTGAACGACGCCGAGAAGAAGGTGGTGAACGACATCTCCGCCCTGCAAACCGACGTTGATGCAGCCTTCAAGGAGGCGATGGGGCAGATCATGGCCTTCAACGCCGAAGGCGCAGCGAAAGTCATTGCCGGCCGCATCGATCCGCTGCAGCAGCAGACCCTGACTGCGCTGAACAAGCTGGTCGATTTGCAGCAGGCGGCGGTCGCCGACTTCAAGGAAAGTTCCAACAAGGCCGACCGCAGCCTGACCATGTGGATGGTGGTGCTGGCGGCGGTAGCGGTCGGCGTCGGCATTCTGTGCGCCCTGGCCATCACCAAGTCCATCACCCGTCCGCTGTCGGGCGCGGTGGAAGTGGCGCAGAAAGTGGCTGCCGGCGAACTGACCTCGCAAGTGACGGTGGAGGGCAAGGACGAAACGTCCGAACTGCTGCAGGCGCTGAAGGACATGAACGAAAGCCTGGCCAATACCGTCGGCCAGGTGCGCGCATCGACGGAAACCATCACCACCGCCTCGCAGGAAATCGCGACCGGCAACGCCGACCTGTCGGCCCGCACCGAATCGCAGGCCTCTTCGCTGGAGGAAACCGCGGCGTCGATGGAAAACCTGACCTCCACCGTGAAGCAGAACGCCGACAATGCGCGCCAGGCCAACCAGCTTGCCGTATCGGCATCCTCGGTGGCCGTGAAGGGCGGCCATGTCGTGTCGCAAGTGGTGGACACCATGGGCTCGATCAAGCAGTCGTCGACCAAGATCGTGGACATCATCGGCGTGATCGACGGCATCGCCTTCCAGACCAATATCCTGGCGCTGAATGCCGCGGTGGAAGCGGCGCGCGCCGGCGAACAGGGCCGCGGCTTCGCCGTGGTGGCATCGGAAGTGCGCAACCTGGCGCAGCGCAGCGCCGCGGCAGCCAAGGAAATCAAGGCCCTGATCGACGACTCGGTCGACAAGGTCGATGCGGGCGGCCGCCTGGTCGATGAAGCCGGCCAGACCATGGGCCTGATCGTGACCTCGATCAAGCAGGTGGCCGACATCATGGGCGAAATCACCGCCGCCACCCTGGAACAGAGCCACGGCATCGAGGAAGTCAACGCCGCCATCGGCCAGATGGACGAGATGACGCAGCAGAATGCCGCGCTGGTGGAAGAAGCCGCCGCCGCCGCCGAATCGATGCAGGACCAGGCCAACAACCTGGCCCAGGCGGTGTCGATCTTCAAGCTGGCCGGCGACGAATTCGCCAAGCGTGCGGCGGCAGCGCCGCGCAAAGCCAGGCCGGCGGCGCCGGCGCGCAGCACGGCGGTAGTGCCGGCCACCCCGGCCGCGCAGCCGGCGAAGAAGAAGCTTGCGGCTGCCGCCCCATCCGGCGACGACTGGGAAGAGTTTTAACGTCCATGTAACCGCGGAGAGCTATAAAAATGGCGCTGACCAAAGAGACCGTGAAAGAGTTTGACTTCAACGGCAAGGATTTTGAACGGGTCCGCGCGATGATCTACAAGCGGGCCGGCATCGCGCTGGCCGACTCCAAACAGGAGATGGTGTACAGCCGCCTGGCGCGACGCTTGCGCGCCACCGGCATCAATAGTTTCGTACACTACCTGGACGACCTGGAAGCAGGGCGCCTGGGCAACGGCGAGTGGGAGGCGTTCACCAATGCCCTGACCACCAACCTGACGTCGTTTTTCCGCGAATCGCACCACTTCCCGCTGCTGGCCGAGCACCTCAAGGCCAAGCGCGGGGAACCGATCAACATCTGGTGCTCCGCCAGTTCCACCGGCGAGGAACCGTATTCGATTGCCATCACCTGCTGCGAAGCCTTCAACACGCTGACGCCGCCGGTGCATATCCTGGCCACCGATATCGACACCAATGTGCTGGCCACGGCCGCCAACGGCGTCTACCCGATGGAGCGGATCGACAAGCTGTCGCCCGAGCAGCAGCGCCGCTTCTTCATGAAAGGACGCGGCGCCAACGAAGGCATGGCGCGCGTGCGGCAGGAACTGCGCTCGCTGATCACCTACCGGCAGGTCAACCTGCTGGACGAGAGATGGGATATTCGTCCCGGCTTCGACGTGATCTTCTGCCGCAATGTGATGATCTACTTCGACAAGGCAACGCAGCGCAAGATCCTGTCGCGCTTCGTGCCCTTGATGAAACCGGATGCCCTGCTGTTCGCCGGCCATTCCGAGAACTTCCTTTACGTGTCGGACGCTTTGAAGTTGCGCGGTAAGACTGTCTACGAACTCGATGAGCGCAAGAGGGCATGACATGGATAAAGAACAATTCGCAACCAATGTCTATTACGACAGGACCTTCGACTGCGACGCGGCGAAGATCCTGCCGGGCGAGTACTACTACACCCAGAAGGACATGCTGATCGTGACCGTGCTCGGCTCCTGCGTGTCGGCCTGCATCCGCGACCGGCTGACCGGCCTGGGCGGCATGAACCACTTCATGCTGCCGGACGGCGGCTCCGATGCCGGCAGCCCGGTTTCCGCCTCGGCGCGCTACGGCACGTATGCGATGGAAGTGCTGATCAACGACCTGCTGAAGGCCGGCGCGCGGCGCGACAACCTGGAGGCCAAGGTGTTCGGCGGCGGCGCGGTGCTGAAAGGCTTCACCGCGATCAACGTCGGCGAACGCAATGCCGCCTTCGTGCAAAGCTTCCTGAAGAACGAGAAGATCCGCATCATGGCGGAAGACCTGTGCGACATTTACCCGCGCAAGGTCTACTTTTTCCCCAAGACCGGCAAGGTGCTGGTCAAGAAACTGATGCAAACCCATAACGACACCCTGGCGCAGCGTGAAAACGACTACGCCAACCGCCTCAAGGCCAAACCGGTGGCGGGCGAGGTCGAGCTGTTTTAAGAAACCAGGTGTACATAATGAACAAGATCAAAGTCCTGATTTGCGACGACTCCGCGCTGATCCGCAGCGTGATGACGGAGATCATCAAGAGCCAGCCGGACATGGAAGTGGTGGGCGTGGCGCCCGACCCGCTGGTGGCGCGCGACCTGATCAAGCAGACCAACCCGGACGTGCTGACGCTGGATGTCGAGATGCCGAAGATGGATGGCCTCGACTTCCTCGAACGCCTGATGCGCTTGCGGCCGATGCCGGTGGTGATGGTGTCTTCGCTGACCGAGCGCGGCTCGGAAATCACGCTGCGTGCGCTGGAACTGGGCGCGGTCGATTTCGTCACCAAGCCCAAGATTTCGATCCAGTCCGGCATGCGCGAATACGCCGACCTGATCTCCGACAAGATCCGCGCCGCCTCCAAGGCCCGGGTCCGCGCCCGCACCCTGCCTGCTGCCGGCGCGGCAGGCGAGGGCGGCACGACGCTGCCGCAATTACGGAACCCACTGATGTCTTCGGAAAAACTGATTATTGTCGGCGCGTCAACGGGCGGCACGGAAGCCATCCGCGAGTTCCTGATGCAAATGCCGTCGGATTGCCCGGGCATCCTGATCACCCAGCACATGCCGGAAGGCTTTACCAAATCGTTTGCCAAGCGCCTCGATTCGCTGTGCAAGATCTCGGTCATGGAAGCGCAGGGCAATGAACGCGTGCTGCCAGGCCACGCCTATATCGCGCCGGGCCATTCGCACCTGCTGCTGACCCGTTCCGGCGCCAACTACATGACCAGGCTGGACCAGGGCGAGCCGGTCAACCGCCACCGCCCATCGGTCGATGTGCTGTTCCGTTCGGCAGCCCAGAATGCCGGTAAAAACGCGGTTGGGGTGATCCTGACCGGCATGGGCAAGGACGGTGCGGCAGGCATGCTGGAGATGAAGAACGCCGGGGCGTATAATTTCGCGCAGGACGAAGCCAGCTGCGTGGTGTTCGGCATGCCGCGCGAGGCGATTGCCGTTGGTGCAACGCACGAAGTCGGCGCCTTGCCGGCGCTGCCCGGGATGGTATTGGGTTATCTTGCGCAGCATGGCTCGCGTGCATTGCGCGTTTGACACGTGATTGACAGTTTTGGGGTAGTTAGTTCGCCTTGGAGCAACGAAAATGCTATCCTACAACTTGCTGGGTACACCACTTTAATTAATAACCGCGTAAGTAGAAACAACGGAGCAATTCATGGCTGATCCAAAGATGAAATTTTTGGTTGTTGACGATTTCTCGACGATGCGCCGCATCGTGCGAAATCTCTTGAAGGAACTGGGTTATGCCAACGTGGACGAGGCGGAAGACGGCGTGATGGCGCTGGCTAAACTGCGCGCGGAGCAATTCGACTTCGTGGTCTCCGACTGGAACATGCCGAATATGGATGGCCTGACCATGTTGCAGAACATTCGTGCCGACCCGGCGCTGGCCAAGCTGCCGGTGCTGATGGTGACCGCCGAGGCCAAAAAGGAAAACATCATCGCGGCTGCGCAGGCAGGCGCCAACGGCTATGTGGTGAAGCCGTTCACCGCGGCCACCCTGGATGAAAAGCTGAACAAGATTTTCGAAAAGCTCGGCGCTTGATCCCGGCTTTACAAGTAATTTGCGGTGGCGGCCCTGGCCGCCGCCGTTCCCTCCCGAATCAAGCATAAGACCACGTATGCATCAGTCACATTTCCTGGTTCGTGAACCCCTGCTCGATCCCGAGCAGCGCGTGGTCGGCTACGAACTTACATGGCAGCAGGAAGCTGCGACCCATGTGCCCTCCCTGGAAGAACTCGAGGGCCTGGTCGGTTTCGTTGCCGGCCAGGTGAATCACCCCGAACACGGCTGGCTGCTGAAACAGAAGACCCTGTTCCTGCAAGCCGTGCCGGGCATGCTGTCGACCGATTCCATGTTCGACCTGCCGCCCGAGCACACCGTGCTGTCGCTGAAAACCTCCGAGCTGGCCAATCCGACCACGCTGGCGGCCGTGCAGGGCCTGCGTGCCGGCGGAGTCGGCATCCTGCTGCGCGAAGCCGACCTGGCGCGCGTGGGCAGCCGCCTGGGCACCATTTGTTCGTATGTCGAAGTACGCTTTACCGGCGCCGATGTGGCCGCGCAGGCGCGCGCCTATTCGCTGCTGAAGACGTCCAATATCCGCATGGTGGGCCGGCCGGTCACCACCTGGTCCGATTTCGATGCCTGCGCCGCCCTGGGGCTGGATGCCTTTGTCGGCAAGCTGCACCTGACCCCGCGTCCGGGCAGCGAGGGGCAGGGTTTGAATCCTTCCCAGACCATCATCTTGCAACTGATGCAGATGGTGAATGCCAATGCCGACGTGGTCCAGCTGGAAAGCGTGCTCAAGCGCGATGCGGCCCTGTCGTACAAGCTGCTGAAGTACATCAACTCGGCCGGTTTTGGCGCCGGGCGTGAAGTGCAATCGCTGAAACAGGCGATCCAGCTGCTGGGCTACCAGCCGATGTACCGCTGGCTGACGCTGCTGCTGGCGACCGCTTCCACCTCCGGCTTCTCGCCGGTGCTGCTGGAAACTGCCGTGGTGCGCGGCCGCCTGGCTGAATTGCTGGGCCAGAAGGCACTGGGCAAGGCTGATGCGGAGAATATCTTCGTAGCCGGCATGTTCTCGCTGCTGGACCGCCTGCTGGGCATCCCGATGAAGGATGTGCTGCAAGAGATCCAGCTGAACGACGAAGTGGTCAAGGCGCTGCTGACGCGCGGCGGCAAGTACGGCCCGTTCCTGGCACTGGCCGAAGCTTGCGAACTGAATTCGAACCTGGTCAGCTCGCTGGCCGATTCGCTGTCGCTGACGCCGGAAGACGTCAACAAGGCCCACCTGTCGGCCCTGGCCTGGACCCAGAGCGTCACGGCGTAAGCAGCGCTGGAGCGCCCGTTGCCGGGCGCTCCATTCCCCACCGAAAAATTACTTGGTCAAGCGGTAGCGCTGTTCGCGGTACAGCAGCGAAGGCGCGATCACGTGCGCCATGGCCTGGTCGACCTGGGCCTGGGTTGGCCTGGTATCGGTCAGCTGCAGCTCGCCCTTGGCGAAGTCGTAGCGGCCGATCAGCGGCTCCTGGCTTGGGCGCAGGATGGTTGCGGTGTCGCCTTCGAGCCAGGTGAAGTAGTTATCGAACTGCATGATCGCGCGGCCCGGGGTGGTGCTGTCCTTGACGAAGTCACGGCCGATCATCGGGTGCGTGCTGGAAATGCCGATCATCGACAGCAGGGTAGGGCCGAGGTCGATCTGGCTGGCCAGGGTCGTGATGCGTTTCGGCGCCACGTCCGCCCCCAGGATCAGGCCCGGGATGTGGAACTTCTTGATCGGCATCAGGCTGTTGCCGTACACGCGGTTGTCGTGGTCGGCCACGATCAGGAACACCGTATCCTTCCAGTAATCCTGCTTTTTCGCCTCGGCGATGAACTTGCCGAGCGCGTAATCGGCATATTTGACGGCGTTGTTGACGGTCTGCTTGGCCGGGTCGTGCAGCTCGATCTTGCCATCCGGGAATTCAAACGGTTCGTGGTTGGAGGAGCTGAAAATCAGGCTGAAGAAGGGCTTCTTCTGCGCATGCAGCTGTTTCAGGCGCTCCAGCGATTTGTCGAACAGGTCTTCATCGGATGCGCCCCAGCTGCCGACAAACTTCGGCTGCATTTCGCTGCGGTCGACCACGTTCTGGAAGCCGTTGCCGGTGAAGAAGCTGCGCATATTGTCGAAGTGCGCCTCGCCGCCGTACACGAATTCAGTGTGGTAGCCCTGCTTGCCCAGGCCCAGTGCCAGCGTATAGAAGTTCTGCTGTGCCAGCGAGAGCTTGACGACGCTGCGTGCCGGGGTCGGCGCATAGCCCGCGACGACAGCTTCAATGCCGCGCACCGAACGGGTGCCGGTGGCATACAGCTGCTCGAACCACCAGCCTTCGTTCTTCAGTTTTTCCAGCTCCGGCGTGACCGGCAGGCCGCCCAGCGATTGCACGAAGGTGGCGCCCAGGCTCTCTTCCAGCACGATCACCAGGTTGAGCGGCTTGTCGCGCTGGATGGCGGCTTGTTGCGCATGCAGGGTTGGCAGTTCCGCTTGCGTGAACTGGTAATCGCGCAGCCATGGCGCCGACGTCACTGCCGGGAACACTTTCTCGCGCGGGAATTTGCCGTAGATCTCGGAGGAATTGGCCTCCTTGCGCATCGAGGCGATGGCATCGATGACCGACCATGGCGAATTGATGATCAGCGAATTGACCATGGCATCGCCGGTCAGCGCGAACGTCGCCGGATTGGCCGGGCGGTGCTCGGTGGTGGAGCGGATCTGGAAGCCGACCAGCAGCACCAGCAGCGGCCAGGTCAGCAGCACCAGCTTGGGCGACCACATGCCGGTGCCGGCGGACGCCGACTTCAGCAGGCGGAACACCAGCACGCTCAGCAGGACGGTGCCGCTGACGCCAAGAATCACCGCGAGGCGGAAACCGTTCCACAGCGTGGCGGCGACTTCCTTCGGATAGGACAGGTATTCGATGAACAGGCGGTTCGGCCTGAAATCGTATTGCATGATGAACTGCGGCGTGGACAGTTCCATGAAGATGATGAACAGCAGCCCCAGGCTGGCCCAGGTCACGGTGAACAGCTTCCATGCGCGCGCCGAATAGCGCTGGGCCAGGAAAGGCGCCAGCACCAGCGGCAGCGCGAGCAGGTAGCCGAGCAGGATCAGGTCGGCGCGTACGCCTTGCACCAGCATCTCACCCAGGATGCCGGTGGCGCTGACGCGCTCCCATTGCCAGGCGGCCAGGCCAAGGCGCGAGAGCGAAAGGATCACCAGCCCGGCAAGCACCATCTGCACCAGGGTAGCGTAAGGGCCTGCCCATTGGGTCAGGCGGGCAAGGCGGGCTGCAGCGCGGTTCATGTTGTCAGCCCATCATGGCGCCGGCGCCGGCGCTGAGCAGCCAGGCGGTCAGCAGCAGGAATGCCATTACGCAGCTGAACAGCTTATCCACCAGGCGCGCTTCCGCCGTCTGCTGGAATACTGCCGGCTGGCCGTAGCCAAAGCCGAGGAAGTAGGCGGCAAAGATGGTGGACATATAATGCACCGCGCCGAACAGTTCGCCCAGCTCGCCTTTGCGCGGATGGTCGATCAGCACGTGCGACAGCGCCACCAGCACCAGGTAGATGACGGAGACAGGCAGCGGCGGCAGGTAGACGCCGAACTTCTCGACGAAATTGCGCACGGCAGGACGGCTGCGCGCCAGCAGCGGCAGGATCACGTTGTGGGTCAGGCCGGCCAGCAGGATCATCTTCAGCATGATGGTCTTGTGGATGCTGCCGCCCTTGCCGATGGCCAGGTTATGCAGGTTGGTTTCGCCCTGGCGGTTGTTATGCTGGAAAAATTCGGACGATTGCACATGCAGGATGCGCTGGAACCAGCTGATCTCTTCCATTGCCGCGGCGGCCACCAGCAGGCCCAGGCCAAGCATGCCGAGGGTAGCCAGGTCGAAGCCGTTGCGCTTCCAGCGCTCAATGGCGGCAAACACCAGCAGGCCCGCAGTCATGGCAAAGCACAGGAACTGCAGCCATTCGACGATGCCGTCTTCGGTCAGTACGCGCATCAGTTGTTCCGGCGAATTCTTCACCGACACTGCCAGCAGCAGCGCGAAAATATTGATGGCGATGCCGGTCAACAGGACCGGATGCGAATACCATTTACGGTTTAACACTGACTACTCCTTGATTGTTTGTTGCAGAATTGCGTTCCCGCTTGCGCCAGGCCCGGATGGCGAGCGTCAGCACGGCCCAGAGCCAGAGCATGGGATCGAGCAGTGCATCCCACAGGTTCCCGGTGGGCAGGCGCAGCAAGGTGAACAGGGTGAGGGCAGCCAGCGCAGCAAAGGCTTGCGGCCGCCAGCGGCCCTGGACGATCCAGGCCGCGCACAGCACCATGACGGCCAATGCGAACAGTGGCGCCCCGCGCGGGCCGAAGCCCCAGAAATACAGGCTGAGCGAGATCAGGCCCAGCGCGTCAAGATAGAGGACGGTGCCGAACAGCGCGATCGTGCAGGCCAGGGCCACGGGCATGACGCCGGCAGCGGCTGCCGGCCGCCAGGGCCGGGCCAGGCGCACCAGGCAAAGGCCGGCCAGCAATCCGCTCGGCCACTGCAGCGCGAGGGCAATCCAGTAAGCCGGCGAAAGCTTGCCAGGCAACAGCGTCACTACGATCATGAAGCCCAGCAGCAGGGCTGTTGCCCGCCGCGAAAGCTGGCGCGAAGCCGGCAGCAGGCTGACAAGCAAGGTGGCGAGCACGATGCCCCATGCCACCTTGCCATACGTGTTTTGCAGCAGCAGGTCAGGAAGGGTCATTCCGCGCCCCCTTTGAAATCCAGGTCGATCACATGGTGCGCGATCGCTTCGCGGCGCGAGGTATAGGTGATGTGCAGCTCATCGCCAACCTGGTGCAGGTCGGGATAGGAAAATTCTTCGCCGGCGCTGCCGTGGGCGATGTCGGTGACGTGCGTCCAGTTGCGGCCGTCGTCGGTGGTCGACAGGCGCAGCACATTGCGGTCGGATCCGCCGGGCACGATATGGTTATGCAGCAAGGCGATACTGCCGTTGCTGAGGCGCAGCGCGCTGAGGGAAGTACTCTGGTTCGGCAGGGAGAGTGCGGGCAGGTCGTCCCAATTGACGCCGCCGTCGCTGCTGCGCGCATGCTGCACCCGCTGCTCGCCGCTCGAATCGCGCATCCAGGCGTGCACTTCGGAAGAGGAGAAGGGGACGATGGTTGGCTGCAGCGTCGAAATGCGGCTGCCGATGCGCGAGATCCAGCGCGGATCGCCGTTCTGGTCGAAGGCCAGCATCAGCGGATATTTGATGCCCATTTCAAAATAGGCAGGCAGCAGCCAGCCGCCATCGGCCAGGGCAACCGGCGTCGTGCGGACCAGCATGCTGGTATTGAACAGCGGCGACATCGGCAGCACGCGCTTGACCGTGAAGCTCTTGCCCAGGTCATCGGATACCATCTGGACGATGCGCGAGGCGGCCCAGCCGCCCAGGCCGGTCGCCACTACATACAGGTTGATGCGCCCGTCGGCGGCCCCCCAGGCAACCGGGTTGCCGACGCGCCGGACGCCGTAGCCAAGGGCGGCCGACAGCGACTCGCGGCTGGCCACTTCCCACGGCTGGCTCCACTTGCCATTTTCCCAATGCGAGGAATAGACCTTGACGTCTGGCCCGCTTTCGCGGCTGCCGGCCCACCAGAATGCAGCCATGCGGCCGCCAGGCAGCGGCGTCATGGCGCTGGAATGCGCGGATGGGGCGTTAGGCGGCCTGGGCAACAGCGTGGCGGAACGGGGGATGAATTTCACCTTGCCCGGCTGGGCGGGGACAAACAGCATGGCCGAGCTGGTCTGGCGCGTGTTGATCCAGCGCTTGTATTCGGCCCCGGCGGCAATGACGAGGATTGCGACGCATAACACCTTGACTAAAAGTGATGCGCTGCTGCTTCGGTCTTGAGTGCTGTCAGCCGTGGTAATGGCGCTAGCGCCCAAGCGGAATTCCATCCTGTTATTCCTATATACTGAAGGTCAGTCTGCAAATGAAAATTCACAAGAGGAGCATCCTACAATAAAGAAAGCAATTGTGGGAATTTTCTGATCGAGCGTTTAAAAGTTAGCAATAAACCAGTTGCGCTAAATCAACGGTTGGAGTCATTAAGCGGAAATATTGTCTGCGTAGCATCGGAACCACTCTAGCTACAGGAGGCGCCATGTTCTTCGTACGTTACTGCTGGACGTCGTCGCTCAAGGTACAGGTGGCAATTTGGATTGCGCTGGTGGCAGCGCTGGCTTCTGCGCATGGCACCAGCGCACAGGCTGAAGAGTTTGCGGTATCGCATCAAAGCCGCTGCATGCAAGAGCCGGGTTCGCCTGCTGTCGAGTTATGTGCGATGCGCACCATCCAGCTGGCTTCGCAATTGCATGGGCTGGAATTCGGCGACCAGGTCGCCGAGGCGCTGCGGTAAGAGCCGCTCAGATCTCGAGATTGTCGATCAGGCGGGTGGTGCCGAGTTTGGCGGCGGCCAGCACCACCAGTTTTTCGCCTTGCGCCAGGTCGCCGGCGTTTGGCGGTTGCAGGTCGTTGCGCTTGCGGATCGAAATGTAGTCAGGCTTCCAGCCGCGCGCAGCCAGTTCGTCCATTGCCTTGTGCTCAAGCTGGAATACGTCGAGGTGGCCGCCGCGCACGTCGTCTGCCACCTGGTTCAGCACGCGGTACAGCGCCGGTGCCTCGGCGCGTTCGCCGGCCGACAGGTACATATTGCGCGAGGACAGGGCCAGGCCGTCATCCGCGCGGTAGGTTTCGGCGGCGATGATCTCGGTTGGCATGCCAAGCTGGCGCGCCATGTTGCGTACGATCATGAGCTGCTGGTAGTCCTTCTTGCCGAACACCGCTACTTTTGGCTGCACGCAGGAAAACAGCTTGGTCACCACGGTGCAGACGCCGCCGAAGAAACCGGGACGGAACTCGCCTTCCAGCGTATTGCCCAGGCCGTCCGGCGGCTGCACGCGGTATTCCTGCGGCTCCGGGTACATATCCTTTTCAGTCGGCGCGAACAGCACGTAGACGCCTTCTTTCTCCAGTTTTTCCACGTCAGCCTGGAAGGTGCGCGGATATTTGTCGAAGTCTTCGTTCGGGCCGAACTGCAGGCGGTTGACGAAAATGGAAGCCACGACCGGGTCGCCGTGCTTGCGGGCCAGGCGCATCAGCGACAGGTGGCCTTCATGCAGGTTGCCCATGGTCGGGACGAATGCCGTGCGTAACTGGCCACTGAGCTGGTCGCGCAGTTCTTCGATATTGGAGATGATTTTCATAGTTTTTAGTCAGGCAGGCGAATACGCAAGACGCACGTAAATCGGTGCGAATGGCTCCGCCTGGGTAATTTCAATCAGGGTTTCCTTGGCCAGCTCGAGCATCGCGACGAAGTTCACCACCACCACCGGGGGCGGCGATTCCGGGTTGAACAACTCGGTGAATTCGATGAAACGGCTCGATTGCAGCTTGCGCAGGATGGAGGTCATGTGCTCGCGCACGGACAGCTCCTCGCGGGTGATCTTGTGGTGCTGCTTCAGCGTAGCGCGCTTCATCAGCATGCGCCAGGCGTCCTGCAGGTCGACCACCTCAACTTCCGGCCAGGTCGGCACCAGGCTTTGCTCGATGAAGACCTGGGTGCGCACGAAGTCGCGGCCGACCTGGGGCAGGGTGTTCAGGTCGTAGGCGGCCAGCTTGATCTGCTCGTATTCGAGCAGGCGGCGCACCAGTTCCGCGCGCGGGTCTTCCGCTTCCACGTCGAGGTCGTGCTGGCGCTGCGGCAGCAGCAGGCGCGACTTGATCTCGATCAGCATGGCCGCCATCAGCAGGTATTCCGCCGCCAGCTCCAGGTTGGTCTTGCGGATCTCTTCGACATAACTCAGGTATTGAAGCGTTACCTGGGCCATCGGGATGTCGAGGATATTGAAGTTCTGCTTGCGGATCAGGTACAGCAGCAAGTCCAGCGGGCCCTCGAACGCTTCGAGGATGACTTCCAGCGCGTCGGGCGGGATATACAGGTCGTTCGGCAGCTTGAGCACCGGCTCGCCATACAGGCGTGCAAAAGCGGCGCCGTCGGCTTCCGCCGGGGCGCTTGCTTCGGGTGGCGCGTCTTCCGCGCCGCTGCCTGGTCCGCCTGCGTCAGGCGGCAAGTCCGCGGCGACGGCCAGTTCAGCCTGTTCGGCCTGATCGTCCACCGCGTCTTTTGGCGACATGCTGTGTGCCGTCCCGGCTCTTATACCTTGTTCTGGTACACGTAAGCCTGTTGCTTGACCGACGAAGCCTTGTTACGGGCCTGGTCGTCCAGCGAGGTCGAAGGCTTGTCCCACAGGATCGCGCGGCCGGCTTGCTGGCCTGCTTCCATTTCCGGGTTCTTGGCTTTGAGGTCCTTGATGAACAAGGAATGGTCGGATTCGTATTTGTGGTTCTGCTTGAGGAATTTCATATCGTGAAAATAACTGGGTTCAGCAACGGACATTTTACCGTCTTTTCTCTTCAGAAACGATGCCGAATGCCAGCGACGTAGGTATTTCCCTTGCTAGCGTTGCTAATCTTGTCGTACAGCAGTACCGCATACACGTCCGTACGAGGCGAAAGGTTGTAATCGTAGCCGGCTGCAGCGGTGTCGCGATGGAATTCAGGTACCACCTTGGCTTCTTCGGTCAGGCGCGACCAGGCCACCATCCAGCGCCCCGCGCCGCCATGGGTTGGCACAGTGAAGCCGGCCTGTACGGAATGGGCATCGCGTTCGCTGACCTTGGCATGGTGGTCGGAATAGGAGGCGAACAGCTTGATCGCCTTGAAGTCGTAGGAGGCCGCGGCAAGGTAAGTACGCTGTTCCGGCACGGCCGCACTCAAGCCTGGGCCAAAGCGCACATTGACCGCGCCTGCCGTCACAGCCAGCTCTTTGCCGACGTATTTTGCGACGGCCGCCCAGTTGTTATTGTGCGCACCCGGCTGCTCGCCCAGCGAGTATTGGGCGACGAAGGTGGTGTCATGCACCGGGTTCGAGGCGTACTGGATCGAGTTGCTCCAGCCGGTATCGCCCAGCGTCGCATTGCCGCCGGCAGCGGTGTAAATCTGGTTGATCAGTGGCGAAAAGCGGGTCGAGGGACCAAAAGGGTTGATCTGCCCGGCGGCGACAAACAAGGGGTTGGCGATGCGGCCCATGCGCAACATGCCGAACTCACCGGCCAGGCCAACGTTGGCATTGCGGGCGAACATCGCCTCGCCGGGGAAGCGTCCCGCTTCGCCGGTATCGCCGCGGAAAAAGCCTTCGATCTGGAACTGGGCTTTCAGGCCGCCGCCCAGTGCTTCCGTACCGGAAAAGCCGTAGTAGGAAGTGATCATGCCGCCACTGTTGACGGCGTTGACGGCTTGCGGGGCGCTGGCGGTGGCTGTACGGCCGGCGTAGGCGTCGACGACGCCGTAGAGCGTAACCTGGGTTTGCGCCGACGCAGCGACAGGAAGGAGGAGGGTGATGGCTGGGAGCAGTCGTTTCATGAATACCTTCTTAATATTGTTGTTTAGGCCTCGTGCTGCGTCCCCATTGTCACTGCTGCCCAGTTCGGCGACAAGGAAAACTTCCCTTGCCGTGGGTGTGCAGCCACGCCGGTTTGCCAGCGCACAGACCCGCAGCAGTGCGCATCCCACAGTAAAGGCTCGATTTCGCTAAAGGAGGCCGCCATGGCTCAGGGTAAACAACTCAGCAATCAGAATCGCCAATCGGTGCAGACCGTCGAGTCCGACCAGACCGGCAATAAAGACACCGCCAAACGCAACACCAGGAACGAGGCATCACGCACCAAGGCTGGCAGCAGCGAAGGTGCCGGCGGCGGGGCAAAGCAGAAGGCCAAGCGCGGTTAGTTCAGAAATAGCGTATCCTTGCGGGCACCATGAAAGCCCGCACAGCAATACTTCTGACCATACCGCCATTGCTCTGGGCGGGAAACGCGATTGTTGGCCGGTTGGTGGCACACGATGTGCCACCAGTCATGCTGAATTTCCTGCGCTGGGCGATTGCTTTCGTTTTGCTGTTGCCATTTGCCGGGCCGATTTTCCGCCGCGGCAGCGGGCTCTGGGCAAACTGGCAGCGCTTTACCGTGCTGGGTTTGCTGGGCATCGGGCTGTATAACGCCCTGCAATACCTCGCCTTGCAAAGCTCCACCCCGATCAATGTGACGCTGGTTGCATCGGGCATGCCGGTCTGGATGATGCTCACCGGCTGGCTTTTCTTTGGTGCCGGCGTGTCGCGGCGCCAAGTGGCCGGAGCAGTCTTGTCGATTGCCGGCGTCCTGCTGGTGTTGGCGCGCGGCGAATGGTCGCATTTGATGGAATTGCGCCTGGTGGCGGGCGATGTATTCATGATCATGGCCACAATCGCCTGGTCTTTATATAGCTGGCTATTAACGCGCACCACCGGTCCGGCGGATATTCGCAGCCATTGGGCAAGTTTCCTGCTGGCGCAGGTGGCTTTTGGCGCGATATGGTCGGGCCTGTTTGCTGCCGGCGAATATGTTTTATCGACTGCCTCAATTCACTGGAGCTGGCCGCTGCTTGCTGCGCTGGCCTATGTTGCAATTGGCCCGGCGATTATTGCATTCCGCTGCTGGGGCGCTGGCGTACAGCAAGCCGGGCCGGCAATTGCATCCTTCTTTGTAAATCTCACGCCTTTATTTACTGCAATGTTGTCCTCCTTGATTCTCGGTGAAGCGCCAAGAATTTATCACGCGATTGCATTTATCCTGATCGTCGGCGGGATTATTATCTCCTCCGGCCGTGCGACGACCCGGCGCTGAATCTGATAATTTCAAATTTTCTGATGGAGGTTGCCATGCGTATCCTCATCCTTGCCGCGCTTGCGGCCATCATCTCCCTGAGTGCCTGCCAGAAGCCGCCACCCAAGCCGCCTAAACCTATTGCTGCCATGAGCCAAGTAATAGCCTGAACATGCCAGGTATTGGCGCGATGGCGGGTTTGATTTAAAACCCGACATTCCCCCCAATTATTAATGCGCGCAATTAGTCCTTTCGACGACATTACCTGCACGGGTATTCAAAGCGGCACCTGGAAATTGACTCGAGCTTATAGGGCGCGCCCAGTATACAAGCCGAATTAGGGCAGGATCGGCGGCGGCAGTAGTCGGGGCGACGGGCATGGTCAATACCTGGGCTGACCTGTTGCTCAAGTACTGGCAGTTCACCGAAATGGCTGAGATGGTGGCACCTTACAAGGACCTGCCGCCGTCAACCTCGCTGGCTTCGATGGATCTCTCGCTGCAGCGCGCCCTGGCTGCTGAGCCGGGCATGAAAGTTGGCTTTGTTGCATTCCCGGGCACGCCATTCACCAGCGCCCACCACTATGGCATTTTCATGCGCGGCGACCAGGTGCTGACCTCGCGCTTGTACCAGCCGGTGCTGGTCGATGTGCAGACGGCACAGGTGACCGACAACCGCGACCTGCCTTGGTACCTGACCGCACCGCTGATTTCGCAGCCGCTGCACTTCGGGGGCTATGGCGGCCAGCTGATGAAACTGCTGTGGGCGCTGCTGGATATCGAGACTATCACTGCGCTGGTTGGCGATGGCTGGTGGGATGCGGCGTCCGCAGTCGCCCTTGGCGCGCCGGCAGTTGTGGGCATTTACTTTGGCTGGATGCGCGTTTGAATTTTCTTGACATGCCCCCAGTTATAATTTCGGCATGAATGGTTTTCTTTGTGCCTTATTGATGGTCGTTGGCGGGACGATCTCGTGCTTCCTGCCGATCGGCCTGGTTTTACGGGGCACGCTCCCCGCGGCGGTTGCCGCGCTTGGATTCCTTGCCTACGAACCGGTGCGCGAGGAGGCTGTACGCGTGGAAGCGAATGGCCGCACCATTGCACCCAGCTCGATGCGTATCGAGTGTTCAGGCAGGTCCGGCAAGGTACACTACACGTTCAGTGTGGATGGGGTGGAGTACCAGGGCACTGCTACGCAGCGTCGTTGCCCCGCATCCTCAGTGATGTATCACATTTGACGGTAACCTATCAGGCCGACAATCCTGCAGTTTTTACAACGCTGCCAGATGCGCCGGTTTCGCGCGAAGAACAGGAAGTTTCTCTTGTTGTTCTATTTCCCGTTTACGCTTTTCAGCCTTGCCGCATGGGGCAGCGTTGACGAAGCCAGAAGCCGCGCCAGGAAGGGCGCGGCGGAAGGCGGCGTCAGTGCCCGCTAATGCCGGAGATGGCGCCGCATCACCAGCGGGGCCGGCTCAAGCGGATTGGCGTGCGAGTATTCGAGTTCTTCGGCAAGGGTGAATTCGTAGGCGGTGTAGAAGTCGATCAGCTTGGGCTGGTCGCTGCGCACGGCGAGGCGCAGTTCTTCGATGCCAGCTGCAAGGGCGTGGTGGATCACGGCTTCCAGCAGGTGCTGCGAGAGGTTGGTGCCGCGGTAGCCGGCCACTACGCCCATGCGCAGGATTTCCCACACATCGGGCTCCGCGTCGAGCGGCAGCCAGCGCACGGAGCCGATCGGCGTATCCCCATCGAGCAAAATAAAACCGCCGCCGTCGCGCAGGTGTTCGGCGACGTAGACGGCGGTTTCACGGTGCCCGCTGGAGGTGACGCTGACCTTGCCGGCCCACGCTTTGCGCGTGAGCTCGGCGATCAGGGGCGCATCTTCAGCGGTCGCTTCGCGAACTATTATGTCCATGCTTAACGGACGCGCATGCCCGGCTCGGCACCCGGCCACGGATTCAGCACGTAGATGCCTGGATTGGCTTTTTCATCCTTGGCGGATGCGGCCAGTACCATGCCTTCCGACACGCCGAACTTCATCTTGCGCGGCGCCAGGTTGGCGACCATCACGGTCAGTTTGCCGACCAGGTCTTCCGGCTTGTACATCGACTTGATGCCGGAGAAGACGTTGCGGTAGCGGCCTTCGCCCACGTCCAGCGTCAGGCGCAGCAGCTTGCCGGCGCCTTCCACGTGTTCGCAGTTGACGATCCTGGCGATGCGCAGGTCGATCTTGCTGAAATCATCAATCGAAATCTCGGGAGCCAGTTCTTCGATGTCGCCTGCGGCGGGGGCCTCAAGCGCCGGCGCTGCTTCGGCAGCAACGGCAGCTGGTGCTGGAGCCGCTGCGGCTTGCTGTGCAGGTGCATCAAACAGGTCTTCGATCATCTTTGCATCGACGCGGGTCATCAGGTGGCTGTAAGCGCCGATAGTACGGCCCAGCATTGGCTCCCATGCTGCGCCGGATGCGACCGAGGTATCAGCCCAGGTGTAGGCGGCGTCGTTCAGGAAGGTGCGCACGTTGGCGGCAACGCCCGGCAGCACTGGCGACAGCAGGATGGTCAACTGGCGGAACAGGATCAGGGCAGCGGTGCAGACGTCGTGCAGTTCGGCCACCTTGGTTTCGTCCTTGGCCAGGATCCACGGCTTGTTCTCGTCGACGAAGCGGTTGGCCACGTCGGCAATTTCCATGATCTCACGCAGGGCTTTGCCGAATTCGCGCGATTCGAAGTTGGCGCCGATGGAGGCCTGGCGTTCGCTGCCGTCTTCTGCCAGCAGCGCCTTCCTGATCCATTCCTGCGAAGAGGCGGACAGGGAAGGAGCCAGCTTGCCGTCGAATTTCTTGGCGATAAAGCCTGCGCAACGGGATGCGATGTTGACGAACTTGCCGATCAGGTCCGAGTTCACGCGCGCCACGAAGTCGTCGCCGGTGAAGTCGAGGTCTTCGACGCGGGAGTTCAGCTTGTAGGCCAGGTAGTAGCGCAGCCACTCCGGATTCATGCCCAGGTTCAGGTAGCGCAGCGGCGAAATGCCGGTGCCGCGCGACTTGGACATCTTCTCGTTGTTCACGGTCAGGTGGCCGTGCACCGCAACCTTCATGCGGTCGATGGTCGGGTGCTTGGCGAATTGCAGCATCGCCGGCCAGAACAGCAGGTGGAAGGAGACGATGTCCTTGCCGATGAAGTGGATCTGCTCCGTACCTGGATCGGCCAGCAGCGCGTCGTAGTCGAGGCCTTTTTTGCCGCAGTAGTTTTTCAGCGAAGCCAGGTAGCCGACCGGCGCGTCCAGCCAGACGTAGAAGTACTTGTTCGGCGCGTCAGGGATTGGGATGCCGAAGTAGGGCGCATCGCGCGAAATATCCCAGTCGGCCAGCTTTTCGCCGGCTTCACCCAGCCACTCGGATACCTTGTTCACCATTTCCGGCTGCAAACGGCCAGGGGTGTTCAGCCAGTCGCGCAGGAACTCGAAGCAGCGCGGGTCGGACAGCTTGAAGAAGTACTGTTCCGAAGGCTTCAGGATCGGGGTGGCGTTGGTAAACACCGAATACGGGTTAACCAGGTCGGTCGGCTGGTAGGCCGCGCCGCACACTTCGCAGTTGTCGCCGTATTGGTCCTTGGCGTGGCACTTCGGGCACTCGCCCTTGATATTGCGGTCGGCCAGGAACATGCCTTTGACCGGGTCGAAGAAACGGTCAACGGTCTTGGTCTGGATCAGGCCAGCATCGCGCAGCTTGCGGTAGATGCCCTGCGACAGTTCCACGTTTTCCGGCGAATCGGTGGAATACCAGTTGTCGAACGCGATGTGGAAGCCGTCCAGGTACTGCGGACGGCCGGCGGCGATCTTGGCCACGAATTCCTGCGGGGTGATGCCTTCCTTTTCAGCGGCGATCATGATCGGGGTGCCGTGGGTGTCGTCGGCGCCCACGAAGTGCACCTCGCGCAAACCGTCGCCTTCGGCCTGCATTCGCTGGAAACGGACCCAGATATCGGCCTGGATGTACTCCATCATGTGGCCGATGTGGAAGGCAGCGTTTGCGTATGGCAGGGCAGTGGTGACGAACAGCTTGCGAGTCATAATTGATGCGCTTTTAAGGTGGATAAAAAGAGCATTTTACCAGTGGATGCGCTAGACTGCGCCATCACCAATGGAGAATTGAATGAGTATCACTGTAGATGACGTCAAATCAGCACTGTCCAAAGTAATTGACCCTGATACCAATAAGGACTATGTCTCCTCCAAATCGGTTCGCAACCTGAAGGTCGAAAGCGGCGAAATCAGCCTGGATATCGAGCTGGGTTACCCGGCCAAGTCGCAAATCGAATCGATCCGCACCAACGTGCTGGCTGCCCTGCAGCCGCTGGGCGCCAAGGTCAACCTGAGTATCGCCAGCAAGATCATTTCGCACTCCGTGCAGCGCGGCTTGAAGCTGATGCCGAACGTGAAGAATATCATCGCCGTTGCCTCGGGCAAGGGCGGCGTGGGCAAATCCACGACTGCCGTCAACCTGGCGCTGGCGCTGGCCGCCGAAGGCGCCTCCGTGGGCGTGCTGGATGCCGATATCTACGGCCCGTCGCAGCCGATGATGCTGGGCGTTTCCGGCCGTCCGACCACGTCCGACGGCAAGACCATGGACCCGATGGAAGGCCATGGCATCCAGGTTTCATCGATCGGATTCCTGATCGACCCGGACGAGCCGATGGTATGGCGCGGCCCGATGGTCACCCAGGCCCTGCAGCAGCTGCTGGAGCAGACCAACTGGCGCGACCTCGATTACCTGATTGTCGACATGCCGCCCGGTACCGGCGACATCCAACTGACACTGTCGCAGAAGGTGCCGGTGACCGGCGCCGTGATCGTGACCACGCCGCAGGATATCGCGCTGCTGGACGCACGCAAGGGCCTGAAGATGTTCGAGAAGGTCGGCATCCCGATCCTGGGCGTAGTGGAAAACATGAGCACCCATATCTGCTCGAACTGCGGCCATGTCGAAGAAATCTTCGGCCACGGCGGCGGCGAGAAAATGTGCGCCGACTTCGGCGTCGACTTCCTTGGCGCGCTGCCTTTGAAGCTGGCGATCCGCGAGCAGGCCGATTCCGGCAAACCGACCGTTGTCGCTGAGCCGGATGGCGCGGAAGCCGCCATCTACAAAGCGATTGCGCGCAAAGTGGCAGTGAAGGTGGCCGAGAAGGCCAAGGATTTGAGCAGCAAGTTCCCGAGCATCGTCATCAAGCACGACTGATGCGCAGCGCCTTCCCACGCGCGGCCTTTGCCGCACTGGCCGGCCTCGCCGCGTTGGCGGGCTGCTCAGCGTTGCCTCCGTCCCCTGCGAACGTCAGGTCAACGTGGGTGCCGCAGCAGCACGCAGCTAGCGCGGAATTGCGCGGGCTGTCCGTCCTGAGCGACAAAGTCGCGTGGGCCAGCGGCGCCAAGGGTACTGTGCTGCGCACCGTCGATGGCGAGCATTGGACTTTGCTGGCAGTGCCTGGCGCCGAAGCGTTCGACTTCCGCGACATTGAGGCATTTGATGCCAATACGGCCATCGTGATGGGCGCCGGCCCAGGTGCCGCGTCGCGCATGTACCGTACGCGTGATGGCGGCGCCACCTGGCAACTGCTGGTCGTCAACAAGGACGCAGAAGGCTTCTGGGACGCGATGGCATTCTGGGATGCCCGCAACGGCATCGTTTTCGGCGATCCAGTAGGCGGCGCCTTCCAGGTCCTGCTGACGAACGATGGCGGCGAGAGCTGGCAGCCGGCAAATGATCCGCAAGGCCTGGCCGCGCTGCCGCAGGAAGGTGCCTTTGCAGCCAGTGGCACGTGCCTGAGCGCGGGCGTGGATGGCAATGCATGGTTCGTCACCGGCGGAGCGGCGCAATCGCGCGTCTTCCGCTCGGCTGACCGTGGACGCAGCTGGCAGTCGACAGCCTTGCCCATTCCCGCTGCTGCAGCAAGCAAGGGCGCTTTCTCGGTAGGTTTTGCCGGCCGAGGGCCGGGACTGGTTTCGGGCGGCGACTATAAAGAGCCTGCGCTGGGCACCCTGAACGGGGCAGTGAGCAGTGATGGCGGCGCACGCTGGTCGCCAGCGCAGATCCTGCCGGCCGGCTTCATGTCGGCGGTGGTGCCAGTGCCAGGGGCAAGCAACACCTTTGTCGCCGTCGGCCTGGCTGGCTCCGGCTACACCCGCGATGGCGGCAAAAGCTGGACAATTATCGAAAAGGAAACGAAACTGAACGCCGTTGGCTTTTCAGCTTCCGGCGCCGGATGGGCGGTCGGACCGAAGGGCTTGATCGTCAAATACGTTGGACCCCCTCTAAGATAAGGAGACAGACATGCAGAAAATCCTGGCGGCACTCGCAATGGCCCTGGTTGCCGGCACTGCGGCAGCGCAATCGGTGGACTTTACTGAGCCCAAGAGCGGCGCAGTCGTTAGCAGCCCGTTCAAGGTCAAATTCGCCGTCACCGGCATGGAAGTGAAGCCCGCCGGCTCGATGGACAGCAACACCGGCCACCACCACTTGATCATCAACGGCGACAGCATGAAGGTCGGCGAATCGATTCCCTTCGATGAAACCCACCTGCACTTCGGCAAAGGCCAGACCGAAACCGACGTCACCCTGCCGCCAGGCACTTACAAGCTGACCATGCAGTTCGCCAATGGCGCCCACCAAAGCTACGGCCCCGGCCTGTCGAAATCCATCACCGTCACTGTTAAGTAAAAAGTCGGGGTCAGGTCCGGCAATCGGACATTTTGTCCGATTGCCGGACCTGACCCCGACTTTCATTACGGTAGAATTACGCCTTTATATTTTTTCGCTTTCCATTCGAGATGACTCAAGTCCGTACCCGTTTCGCACCTAGCCCGACCGGTTTCCTGCACGTCGGCGGCGCGCGCACTGCGCTGTATTCCTGGGCCTTCGCCCGCCACTTCGGCGGCACTTTCGTGCTGCGTATCGAGGATACCGACCTGGAACGTTCGACCCCGGAAGCCGTGCAAGCCATCCTGGACGGCATGCAGTGGCTCGGCCTGGACCACGACGAAGGCCCGTTCTACCAGATGCAGCGCATGGACCGCTACCGCGAAGTCGTGGCGCAGATGCTGGCCGCCGGCACCGCCTACCATTGCTACTCGTCGCCGGAAGAGGTGCAGGCGATGCGCGACAAGGCGGCGGCGGCAGGCGAGAAGCCGCGCTACGACGGTACCTGGCGTCCGGAAGAGGGCAAGACCCTGCCGGCAATCCCGGCCGACCGCAAGCCGGTGGTGCGCTTCAAGAACCCGCTGGACGGCGACGTGACCTGGACCGACGTGGTCAAGGGGCCGATCACCATTGCCAATAAGGAGCTGGATGACCTGGTCATCGCGCGCCCCGACGGCACCCCGACCTACAACTTCTGCGTGGCAGTCGACGACTGGGACATGAAGATCACCCACGTGCTGCGCGGCGACGACCACGTGAACAACACCCCGCGCCAGATCAACATCCTGCGCGCGATCGGCGCCGAGCTGCCGCAATACGGCCACCTGCCGATGATCCTCGGTTCCGATGGCGCCAAGCTGTCCAAGCGCCATGGCGCCGTGAGCGTGATGGAATATCCGGCCCAGGGCTACCTGCCGGAAGCCATGCTGAACTACCTGGCCCGCCTGGGCTGGTCGCACGGCGACGACGAACTGTTCTCGATGGAGCAGTTCTGCCAGTGGTTCAACCTGGAGAGCCTGACCGCTTCGCCAGCCCAGTTCAACTACGACAAGCTGGCATGGGTCAACAACCACTGGATCAAGCAGTGCGACAACGCCCGCCTGGCTGAACTGGTCACGCCTAAATTGCTGGCCGAAGGTGGCAGCCTGGACGGCGCGCCTGAACTGCCGCTGGTGCTGGCCCTGCTGAAGGACCGCACCAACACCATCAACGAGCTGGCCGAAGCCGCAATGCTGTTCTACCGCGCGCCAAATCCGGATGCTGCCTTGATGACCCAGCATTACACCGATGCCGTGAAGCCAGCCGTAGCGGACTTCGCTGCCCGCATTGCTACCGTCGAGTGGACCAAGGAAGCCATCGCCGCCATGATCAAGGAAGTGCTGGCGGCGCACGGCCTGAAAATGCCTCAGCTGGCCATGCCGCTGCGCCTGATGGTGGCCGGCCAGCTGCAGACGCCTGCGATCGATGCAGTGCTGCAATTGTTTGGACGCGACACTGTGGCAGCCCGCCTGTCGAAGTTCGCGTAAATAATTTCGACAATCTTGCAAATTAGCATTTGCAATTCAAAGAAGGGCTGCTATACTTCTGTCTCCTTGCAAAACGGGGGTATAGCTCAGCTGGGAGAGCGCTTGCATGGCATGCAAGAGGTCAGCGGTTCGATCCCGCTTACCTCCACCAGTTTTGCGAAGGAAAAGCAGTAAAGTTAGTCCAGGGTCCCCATCGTCTAGAGGCCTAGGACATCACCCTTTCACGGTGAGTACCGGGGTTCGAATCCCCGTGGGGACGC
This sequence comes from Duganella sp. Root198D2, assembly GCF_001428585.1. Lineage (NCBI taxonomy): Bacteria > Pseudomonadati > Pseudomonadota > Betaproteobacteria > Burkholderiales > Oxalobacteraceae > Duganella > Duganella sp. Root198D2. The sequence continues at coordinate 194,990 of NZ_LMIC01000051.1, forward strand.
CAAGAGCAGTAACAATCTGTGCCAGCATGGGGGTATAGCTCAGCTGGGAGAGCGCTTGCATGGCATGCAAGAGGTCAGCGGTTCGATCCCGCTTACCTCCACCAACGCGGCAGAGATTGAGTAGTAACGGAAAGTCCATATGGTCCCCATCGTCTAGAGGCCTAGGACATCACCCTTTCACGGTGAGTACCGGGGTTCGAATCCCCGTGGGGACGCCAGCTTTTCGCATTATGTTGTGCCCAGGGGGGTATAGCTCAGCTGGGAGAGCGCTTGCATGGCATGCAAGAGGTCAGCGGTTCGATCCCGCTTACCTCCACCAACAAGGCACAACGTAGCAATAGTCCAACAGGTCCCCATCGTCTAGAGGCCTAGGACATCACCCTTTCACGGTGAGTACCGGGGTTCGAATCCCCGTGGGGACGCCATAATTCTTCTTACTTCCATTTAAGCCTGCCTAAAAAACGTGCAAGCTTAACTCCTTTGCATCTTCGGTGTTTGCGTACTAATATGAGTTACGAACCCTGCACAGGAGGAAGTCATGGAACTTCGCGTGTTGCAATCGCATCGCTGGGTGGCGCGCCAGGCTGACTGGACGGCCGCAGCCATCGCCGGTTTCGGTGCCGGCGGTATCCTGATGTTAATGGAGTTGATGTGGGCCACCGTGCAAGGCGGTGACCGATGGCTGACAACCCGGATGGTAGCGGCGATGGTCATGGGCTGGGAGGTGCTGCAAAGCTCCGGCTACGACCTGGCAGTCGTGATTGCAGCGCTGGCAGTGCACTATATCCTCGGTATTACCTTCGCCATGATGCTGGCGGCAATCATCGCACCGTTCCAGCTTGATTCGAGCACGGGCCTGGTGGCGCTGACCGGTGCCGCGTTCGGCGTGCTGCTGTATGTGCTGAATTTCTACGGCATGTCCGGCGCCTTCACCTGGTTCGCCGATCTGCGAGGTTGGACAACCTTTGGCGCCCATGTCGTCTTCGGCGCCTGCTGCGCAGTGTTCTACCGCATGCTGGAGAGGCCGGAAAAACACGAGTGAATAAGCCTTAGCATTGCGCCCCGCCATTGAGCGGGGCGTAGCCGTGTGTAGTTTCCCCATAACTAACCGGGCTTATCATTATGGCGTTGGCAATCTCCCTCATCCTGATTGTTCTTGGCGCGATTATTTTTCACTGGCTCAGCCCATGGTGGCTGACTCCCATAGCCTCCAACTGGCAGGCGATGGACGATGCTTTGATGATCACACTCGTGATCTGCGCCGCCCTCTTCATCATCATTCACCTGTTTGTCGCCTACGCCGTGGTCAAGTTCCGCCATCGCGAGGGCCATCGTGCCGCGGCGGAATCGCATAACCGCAAGCTGGAATGGTGGCTGATCGGGGCCACCTCGCTCGGTATCGTGGCGATGCTGGCACCGGGCTTGAACGTTTATGCCAAGCTGATTTCCCCGCCGGCAAACGCCAGCGTGTTTGAGGTCATGGGCAAGCAGTGGGATTGGCATTTCCGCCTGCCGGGCAAGGACGGCAAGCTTGGCGCGACGGACGTGCGCTTCATTAATGCCACCAATCCTTTCGGCATCAATCCGCAGGACCCGGCCGGGCAGGACGATGTGCTGGTCGACGGTAGTGAAATCCATATCCCGCTTGACCAGCCGGTGAAAGTGCTGTTGCGTGCGCAGGATGTGCTGCACGATTTCTACGTGCCGCAGTTCCGCACCCGCATGAATATGGTGCCGGGCCTGGTGACCCAGTTCTGGCTCACGCCGACGCAAACCGGGCGCTTCGAAGTGCTGTGCGCGCAGCTGTGCGGAGTGGGGCACTCGAATATGCGCAGTGCCGTGGTGGTCGAGGAGCAGGCAGTCTACGAAGCCTGGCTGGCCAAGCAGCCAACTTTCAGCGGCCATGGCGCGGTGGGTGGTGTCGGCGGACCTGCGGAGCCGGGCAAGCAGGGCAGGTTGATCGCGCAGTCGAAAGGCTGCGTGGCGTGCCATAGCGTTGACGGCGCACCGGGCGTCGGCCCGAGCTGGAAAGGTTTGTTTGGCAAGCAGGAGGCGCTGGAAGGCGGCACCACCGTGGCGGTGGATGAGGCCTACCTGAAGCAATCCATCAACGACCCCAAGGCCAAAGTGGTCAAGGGCTTCCCTAACATCATGCCGCCCAACCAGCTGAGCGATGAGGAAATGGCGGCAATGATCGACTACATCAAGACGGTACGCTGAGGAGACCTCGCATGTCTTATGGTGAACAGCACGGCCACGACCACGATGATGGGCACGACCACGCGCCGACCAGCTTCTGGACCAAATATGTCTGGAGCCAGGACCACAAGGTGATCGCGATCCAGTACACGCTGACGGCGCTCTTCATCGGCACGGTCGGCCTGATCCTGTCGGACCTGATGCGGCTGCAGCTTGGCTTCCCCGGAAAATTCCAGTTCATCGACCCGAACAGCTATTACCAGTTCATCACGATGCACGGCATGATCATGGTGGTGTACCTGCTGACGGCATTGTTCCTCGGCGGCTTCGGCAATTACCTGATTCCCCTGATGGTCGGGGCGCGCGACATGGTGTTCCCGTTCCTGAACATGCTCTCTTACTGGTTCTACCTGTTGGCGGTTGTGGTGCTGTGCGTGAGCTTCTTCGTGCCCGGCGGGCCGACCGGCGCGGGCTGGACGCTGTATCCACCGCAAGCGATCTTGCCGGGCACGCCGGGCGTTGAGTGGGGCATTATCGTCATGCTGGTTTCGCTGGCGATCTTCATCGTCGCGGCTACCATGGGCGGCTTGAACTATGTGACCACGGTGCTGCAGGCGCGTACGCGCGGCATGACCCTGATGCGCATGCCGCTGTCGGTGTGGGGCATTTACGTGGCCACCATCCTGGCGCTGCTGGCATTCCCGGCACTGTTCGTCAGCGCGGTGATGATGTTGTTCGATAAGACGCTGCACACCAGCTTCTTCATGCCGGCCCTGGTGTCGATGGGCCAGCAGCTTGACTACAAGGGCGGCAGCCCGCTGCTGTTCCAGCACCTGTTCTGGTTCTTCGGCCACCCGGAGGTGTACATCGTCGCCTTGCCGGCCTTCGGCGTGATCTCCGATCTGATCAGCGTACACGCCCGCAAGTGCATCTTCGGCTACCGCATGATGGTGTGGGCCATCGTGATCATCGGCGCCTTGAGTTTCGTGGTGTGGGCGCACCATATGTACGTCAGCGGCATGCATCCTTGGTTCGGCTTCTTCTTCGCCACCACGACCCTGATCATTGCCGTGCCGACTGCGCTGAAAGTCTATAACTGGACCCTGACCCTGTGGCGCGGCGACATCCATTTGACGGTGCCGATGCTGTTTGCATTGGGCTTTATCAGCACCTTCCTGATTGGCGGGCTGACTGGCCTGTTCCTTGGTAACGTCAGCGTAGATATCCCGCTGTCGAATACCTACTTCGTGGTGGCGCACTTCCATATGGTGATGGGCGTGTCGCCGGTGCTGGCGGTGTTCGGCGGGCTGTATCACTGGTACCCGAAAGTGACCGGCCGCATGTACAGCGAAACGCTGGGGCAGGCGCACTTCTGGATCACCTTCATCGGCGCCTATGCGATCTTCTTCCCGATGCATTACCTCGGCATCCTCGGCATGCCGCGCCGTTATTACGCTTACGAGAATTACGCCTTCATCCCCGAATCGGCGCATACGCTGAATGCCTTTATCTCGGTGGTGGCGCTGATTGTCGGCGTGGCGCAATTGCTGTTCCTGTTCAACCTGGCGTGGAGTGCGCGCAAGGGCGCGGTCGCGGGCGGGAATCCGTGGCGCGCGGCCAGCCTTGAGTGGTACACCCCGCAAACCCCGCCCGAACACGGCAACTGGGGGCCTGAGCTGCCATCCGTGCACCGCGGGGCCTATGAATATGGTGTCGACGGCCCTGGCGCTGGCGGCGATTACATCCCGCAGAATGCAGGGCCGGAGTACGGCCCGGATCCGCATGCCCCGCCGCCGCATCCCAAGGCGCGCATGACCCATCATGATCCGGTGGAGGTGCCGAAATGAGCGCCGATGCTGCGTTGAGGGCTGGCGGCAGGATTCCCGGACTACCCGGCGGCGATGGCGGCCAACGCAATCCGCAGGATGCGCGCCGCATCGGATTGTGGGTCTTCATGGCGGTGGTCACCACCCTGTTTGGACTGTTCGGCGTAGCGTACATGATGCGCGCCGCCTATGAGGACTGGCGCCCCATCGCTTACGTGCCATGGCAGCTTTACGGAAGCACCGGGCTGCTGGTGCTGTGCAGCCTGAGCTGGGAATTGGCGCGGCGCCATGTCGCTGCCGGCCGGCGCGAGGCAGCGCGCAGCGCTTCGATTGGCGCGTTGCTGCTGTCGGCCGTGTTTGTGCTGTGCCAGTTCAACGCCTGGCAGGCGATGATGGCCGCTGACTACGGCGTGGCTGCGAATCCTGCCAACAGCTTCTTTTACCTGATCACCGGCCTGCATGCGCTGCACGTGATGGGCGGCATGGTGGCGGGCGCGTTCGCCGTGCGCAGGGCAGGGCAGGCGATCGGCCTGTGCGCACGGTACTGGCATTTCCTGTTTGTCCTCTGGCTGGCGGTGTTTGCCTTGCTCTACCTGGTGACGCCGGAACTGGTCAGGGCCTTCTGCACAACGATAGGCATTCCAGTGAGGTGAGGTATGGATACCGGCACCAACGATTTGAAAGGCTTTGTCTCCGACTGGGCGGGCGACCGCGTCGCATTCCGCGTCCCGTGGGGCAAGGCGATGATGTGGATCTTCCTGCTTAGCGACACCTTCATCTTCGGCACCTTCCTCACCGGCTATATGTCGGTCCGCATGGCCACCACCGCGGCGTGGCCGAATCCCAGCGAAGTTTTCTCGCTCACGATCGCCGGCACCAGCTATCCGCTGATCCTGATTGCGATCATGACCTTCGTGCTGATTACCAGCAGCGGCACGATGGCGATGGCGGTCAACTACGGCTACCAGCGCAACCGCAAGATGGCGGCGGCCTTGATGCTGGCGACGGCGGGCTTTGGTTTGCTGTTCGTCGGCATGCAGGCTTTTGAATGGAGCAAGCTGATACACGAGGGCGTGCGGCCATGGGGCAATCCGATGGGTGCGGCGCAATTCGGCTCATGCTTCTTCATGATTACCGGCTTCCACGGGCTGCACGTGTCGGCGGGCGTGATCTATCTGTCGATCATCGCGCGGCGCGTGCTGAACGGGCATTACGAGAAAAAGGGTTATGACATCGTCGAGATCACCGGGCTGTATTGGCACTTTGTCGACCTTGTCTGGGTATTCATCTTTGCATTGTTCTATCTCTGGTAGGAGGCCGCCATGTCCGAAGCTACCGCAGCACATCAACAGCACCCGATAGGAACCTACGTCAAAGTCTGGATCCTGCTGTTCGTATTGAGCTTCTTCTCATACCTGGTGGACTTCTTCCACTTGCAGGGTTTGTTGCGCTGGTCGCTGATCCTGGTGTTGATGGCGCTGAAAGCCGGCTTTATCGTTGCCGTCTTCATGCACATGAAGTGGGAGAGGCTGGCGCTGATCTTCGCAATCACCTTGCCGCCACTGGCGATTCTCGTGCTGGTGGGGATGATGTCGGCGGAGTCACATTATGTGAATGCAAACCGCACCGAACACTTCGCAGTTGCGCCCTTGAAATGAGGCTTGCACGCTGATATAATTCGCGCACGCTTTTACGACGTCCCCATCGTCTAGAGGCCTAGGACATCACCCTTTCACGGTGAGTACCGGGGTTCGAATCCCCGTGGGGACGCCAAGTCATTTCAAAAGCGCAGTGCAAGTCCAGGGTCCCCATCGTCTAGAGGCCTAGGACATCACCCTTTCACGGTGAGTACCGGGGTTCGAATCCCCGTGGGGACGCCACAGATTAGAATGAAGCCGCCTAGTGCGGCTTTTTCATTTTCCGGCTTATGACATCCAGCTTGTCCCTCCATCTATTTTGCAAAGTTGTCGATAACTTCGGCGACATCGGCATCTGCTGGCGCCTCTCGCGCCAACTGCAGCGCGAGCATGGCATCGCCGTCACGCTGTGGGTCGATGACTTGCGTTCATTCCAGCGCATGTGTCCGCAGGTCGATGTGACGGCAGGGCTGCAGCTGGTCGAGGGCATCACCGTGCGCCATTGGGCTGCGCAGGATGGCGAATTCACGCCGGACGACGTGGCCGACATCGTGATTGAATTCTTCGCTTGCGACATCCCGCCTGGCTATATCGCTGCGATGGCGCAGCGGCCGGAGCGGCCGGTGTGGCTGAACCTCGAGGGCCTGAGCGCGGAAGAGTGGGTGGAGGGCTGCCACAGCTTGCCATCCAAACATCCGCGCCTGCCGCTGACGAAGTACTTCTTCTTCCCGGGCTTTACCGAAAGGACTGGCGGGCTCTTGTACGAAGAGGGGCTTGAGGTTGCGCGCCGCGCCTATGTCTCCGATCCCGCTGCCGTATCGGCATTCCTGTCGTCGCTGGGTGTAACGGACGCCGAAGCGGCGGCAATCAAGGTATCGCTTTTCTGTTATCCATACGCCCCGGTCGCCGCGTTGTTCGCGGCGTGGCGCGATGGCGGGCAGCCGGTGGCTTGCCTGGTGCCGGAGGGTGTGGCGAGCGACGCCGTCGCAACCTTCCTCGGCCAGCCAGCACTGCCTGGCGCGGCGCGCAGCGAAGGCGCGCTGACGGTGCGCGTATTGCCGTTCGTGCCGCAGCAGGATTACGACAGGCTGCTGTGGTCCTGCGACCTGAATTTTGTGCGCGGCGAAGATTCCTGGGTGAGGGCGCAATGGGCTGGGAAATCCTTCATCTGGCACATTTACGCGCAGGATGAAAACCTGCACCATAAGAAGCTGCGCGCTTTCCTGCAGCGATATGCGGCCGGCAGCGCGTTCGATGAGTTCTCGCTGTGCTGGAACGGCGCCGGCGCAGGCGTAGGCGACTGGCCAGCCTTGTGGAAAGCCCTCGCAGCGGCAATGCCTGAAATTTCGGCAAAGTCGTCACAATGGCAACAGAAAATCCTGGCCAACGGCGATCTGGCCACGAATTTGACTAAATTTTGTGCATCGCTCAGGTAACACATTAGAACCCCGTGCTATAATGCGCGGTTACTGCAACTCCCCTTAACCGGTATATATTCGCTATGAAATTCGCAAAAGAGATTCGTGTCGGCAACATCATCATGGTTGAAGACAAGCCATTCATCGTTCTGCGTTCCGACGTCAACGGCTCGTCCCGCACTGGCTTCACCTACAAATGGAAGATGAAGAACCTGCTGACCGGCTCCCCGCTGGAAAACGTGTTCCGCGGCGACGACAAGTTCGACGTGGTTGTTCTGGACAAGAAGCCAGTGACCTACTCGTACTTCGCTGACCCACTGTTCGTCTTCATGGACGAAGAGTACAACCAGTTCGAAATCGAAGAAGAGAACATGGGCGAAGCCGTCAACTACCTGAAAGACGGTATGGAATGCGAAGCTGTCTTCTACGACGGCAAGGCAATCTCGGTTGAACTGCCAACCACCATCGCACGCCAGATCATTTACTCGGAGCCAGCTGTCAAAGGCAACACCTCCGGTAACGTGACCAAGGAAGCGAAACTGGAAAACGCCATCGAAGGCCGTAACTTCTCGATCCAGGTGCCACTGTTCGTGTCGCAAGACGACGTGGTCGAGATCGACACCCGTACCCACGAGTTCAAGAAGGTCGTTCGCGGCTGATTGCAGCTGTTTGTTGCAATTACGCAATACGAAGCCCGCGCAAGCGGGCTTTTTTGCTTTTCGGCAGTATTAATTACTTGCAAACTGCTGGTATTCTACTGGTTTGTGCTTTTCTTGATTGAGGGCGTACCAGATGGATCGAAGGGGGTTCGTGAAGTTGGGGTTGGCTGCCGGCGGGGCGGCCAGTTTGCCGCGTACGCAGGCCGCAGTGCCGTCCGTGCTCGATGCCGGAGTCCAGCATCAGCAAGAGCTGATGTCCGCCAATAAGCTGACCTCGCACGCACTGACCTCGCAGTACCTGTCGCGCATCAATACGATCGACAAGTCCGGCCCCCGCATCAATTCCATCATCGAGATCAATCCGGAAGCGCTGAAGATCGCGCGCGAGATGGATCGTGAGCGCCACCAGCGCCGTGTGCGCGGCCCGCTGCACGGCATTCCTGTACTCCTGAAAGACAATATCGCGACAGCTGACCGTATGAGCACCACCGCCGGATCGCTGGCGCTGGCCGGCGTGCGGGCGGCGCGCGACTCCCACGTGGCGGCGCGCTTGCGCGCGGCCGGCGCGGTCATCATCGGCAAGACCAATTTGAGCGAATGGGCGAATATGCGCTCGAACCATTCGGTCAGCGGCTGGAGCGCGCGCGGCGGCCTGACGCGCAACCCTTATTCCCTGGACCGCAACTGCAGCGGCTCCAGTTCCGGTTCCGGCGCTGCGATTGCAGCCGGCCTGGCGACGCTGGCTGTCGGCACCGAGACCGACGGCTCGATCGTGTCGCCCGCATCGATCTGCGGCCTGGTGGGCATCAAGCCGACCATTGGGCTGGTAAGCCGCAGCGGCATCATACCAATCGCCCATTCGCAAGACACGGCCGGCCCCATGGCGCGCAGCGTTTCGGACGCGGCGCTGATGCTGGCCGCAATGGCAGGCGTTGACGCTAGCGATCCGGCGACGCAGGATGGCGCCGGCAAGGCGGCTGATTATTCGGCCGCCCTGAAGCGCGACGCCCTGCGCGGCAAGCGCCTCGGCGTTGCCCGCAATTTCTTCGGCGGCAGCGATGGTGTCGATGCCGAAATCGAGAAGGCGCTCGAAGCGCTGAAGGCGCAGGGTGCAATCCTGGTCGATGTGCAGGTGCCGAACACGGAAAAATACGGCGACAGCGAAACCGAAGTGCTGCTGCACGAATTCAAGGCCGACCTGGCGGCCTACCTGCGCGACTATGCGCCGAACGCGAAGGTCAGGAACATGGCCGACCTGATCGCTTTCAACCGGCAGAATGCCAAACAGGAGATGCCGTATTTCGGCCAGGAGTACCTGGAACGCGCCGAAGCCAAGCCGGGCCTCGACAGCCAGGCCTACCAGGATGCGCTGGCCAACAACCGCCGCTACTCGCGGGAAGAGGGCATCGACCTGGTGCTGAAAGCGCACGAACTGGACGCGCTGGTCGCGCCGACCGACGGCACCGCATGGCTGACGGACTTCATCAACGGCGACCACTATGGCAAGAGTTTCTCTTCGCCTGCGGCGGTAGCGGGATATCCGCACATCACGGTGCCGGCAGGTTATGTGCGCGGCTTGCCGATCGGCCTGTCCTTTGTCGGCACGGCATTCAGCGAAACGGCCTTGATCGGCATGGCTTACGCATTCGAGCAGGCGACGATGGTGCGCCGCGCACCACAATTCCCCGCCAGCGTCTCGATCCGCCCCTGAATGTCCACTTCGGGGTCAGGAAGCAAAGTGGGCATTTCCGTTAGGAATGTCCACTTTTGTTCCTGCCCCCAAAGTGGACATTGTTAGACTTCGATAAAGCGCATCTTGAAGTTGCGGCCTTTGAAGCTGCCGAAGTCGCCTCCCTTGATAGTGCTGGCGGCCTTCAGGCGGTCGAAGGCGTCGTGGGCGATGCGGCGGTCGAGTGCGACGTAGGTCTGGAATTCGGTGACGTTGATCTTGCCGACTTGTTCCTTGGTCAGGCCGCCGTCGCCGCACAGCGCGCCCAGCACGTCACCGGCGCGCAGCTTTTCCTTCTTGCCGCCGGAGATGCACAGCGTCAGCATCGGCGCCGGTTCGGCGTTCACGAATTCGTCTTCGGCCAGCCCCTTGAAATCGTGCCATTCGACGGGGGCGCCCTGGTACTCCTCGATCAGCTTGACCCACTTCTTCTCGTTCGGGGCGCACAGGGTCAGCGACAGGCCTTTCTCGCCGCCGCGGCCGGTGCGGCCGATGCGGTGGATGTGGACTTCGGTGTCGCGCGACACGTCGGCATTGATCACCGCTGCCAGGTTGGCGATATCGAGGCCGCGGGCGGCGACGTCGGTGGCGATCAGGATCGAGCAGCTGCGGTTGGAGAACAGCACCAGGACTTCATCGCGCTCGCGCTGTTCCAGTTCGCCGTACAGCGCCAGCGCCGAGAAGCCTTCCGCGTGCAGTTCATCCAGCAATTCCTTGCAGTGCACCTTGGTGTTGCAGAAGACGATGGCGGAAGCCGGCTGGTAGTGCTTGAGCAGCTTGCCGACGGCCTTGTCGCGCTGGTCGAAGCCGATCTCGTAAAAACGCTGCTCGATCTGGCCGCCGCTGTGCTGTGCTTCCACCGTCACTTCGACCGGATCGGCCAGGAAGGCTTCGGTGGCCTGGCGAATGTCGTCCGGATAGGTGGCGGAGAACAGCAGGGTCTGACGGCGCTTGGGGCAGGCGCGCACGATGCCGGCGATTTCGTCGTAGAAGCCCATGTCCGTCATGCGGTCCGCTTCGTCCAGCACCAGGGTGCGCACATTGGACAGGTCGAGCGATTCGCGCGACAAGTGGTCGCGTACGCGGCCCGGCGTGCCCACCACAATGTGGGCGCCGAATTCCAGCGAGGCGATTTGCGGGCGCATCGGCGTGCCGCCGGTCAGCACCACCACCTTCACGTTGGGCACGCAGCGCGCCAGGCGGCGCAATTCGTTGGCCACCTGGTCGGCCAGCTCGCGGGTAGGACAGAGCACCAGGCTTTGTACTGCGAACCAGGCGGTATTCAGGTTGCACAGCATGCCGATGCCGAATGCTGCGGTCTTGCCGCTGCCGGTCTTGGCTTGCGCAATGAGGTCGCGGCCTTCGATGATCGATGGAAGGCTTTGCGCCTGGATCTCGGTCATTTCGCGGTAGCCCAGCGAGTCCAGGTTGGCAAGGAGTTTTTCGGACAGTGGCAGGGTGGCGAAAGAGGTCATTTTTTAGTCCTGCCGCCAGATGGGCAGGCCGGTGAGGTCCAGGTTGGGATCATTTTGCCAGATCGGCAGGCCGCTGGCGTCGGTTGGCCCGAGTTCGCCCAGCAGTTCAAGTTGTTCCTGTTTGCGCGGAGAGCGGCGTACGCGCGGCGGCGGGGGAAGCCTGGCTTCCGCCGTCATCGGCTCGGCAGGCTCGAAGCCTGGCAGGTCGATTGTCGCGTTGTCTTTTTTATCTCTCATTATCCGTCGCAGAAAACAAAAGCCCGGCTGAATCAGTCGGGCTTCCTTTTTAGAACCGGAGGATTGTATCACGGGCAACCATCTCAACGGAAGGCGAGGGCTCCCGTCAGGTCGCCCGGCGGCAGAGCACCGCGCTCGGCGAAGGCCTTATTGCGCTCGGCCAGGCCCTCCAGCAATGGCAGGCCATGCAGGCGGGTGATGAAGCGCAGGATCGAGGTGGTGTCGTAGAAGCTGTGGTCCACGGTGGACTTCTTGGCGAACGGCGACACGATAATCGCAGGGATGCGCGAGCCGGGACCCCAGCGGTCGCCCGTCGGCGGCGCCACGTGGTCCCACCAGCCGCCGTTTTCGTCGAAGGCCACCACCACCACCATGTTTTCCCACTGCGGCGATTTCTTCAGGTGCTGCAGGACGTTGACGATGTGCTGGTCGCCCGATTCGATATCCGAGTAGCCGGCGTGCAGGTTCAGGTTGCCCTGCGGCTTGTAGAAGCTCACCGCAGGCAGCTTGCCCGCCACCACGTCGGCCAGGAATTTGTTCGAGATCGGGCTGTCACCCAGGCCGCCATCGCGGATGTGGGCGGAGCGTGCGGCGGTGCCAGGGGCGAACTGTTTGAAATAGTTCAGCGGCTGGTGGTGGTATTGGAAGTTCGGCTTGGTGCCGCCGCCCTTGTGGTCCAGCGCGGCCTGGAAAGCGCCGCCATACCACGCCCAGCTTACCCCTTTGCGCGACAGCAGGTCGCCGATGGTGTCATACGTCTGCGGCGGCAGGTAGCTCGGGTCTTCCGCATTGGCGTGCAGTGGATCGCCGCCCGGCGCCGGGCGCACCCAGCTTGGCTGGTAAGGCGGAGCCATGGTGTTGACGGCGAATCCGTCGGGCGTGATGGCGCCGTCGTTGACGTAGTGCGGCCGGCCTTCCATTGCCGATTTCGGGCTCTTTGGATCAAGCGCCAGGGTGCGGCCGGTCGGACCATCGGACAACACGGCGATCTTGCGCTTTGCTGGGCTGTTGGCGGCGTCCGGGTAGACCGGGCAGCGGCCGGAGACCAGGAACTGGTGGTTCAGGTAAGAGCCGCCGAAGGCCGCCATGAAGAAATTGTCGCACAGCGTGTACTGGCGCGCCACCTGCCACAAGCCGAGGTTCTTTTCCATCTCGCTGTAGTAGCCCATGACCATGCCGCCGGTATTGCCCCAGGCGACGAAGCTGTCGTTCTTGCCGCCGTTGATCTGCATCTGGTTCTGGTAGAACAGGTGCCACAAGTCGCGCGTGATGACGGATTCTGGCAGCGGCTTGCCTTCGGCGTCGACCAGCTTGAACGGCGCGTTGGGCAGGCCGCTAAGCTGGTCTTCTTTCAGTTCATAGCGTTTGCCGGCGATATCCTGCGGCACCGGCACCAGGCCGCCCCAGACTTTCGGCAATGTCGGCAGGATGCTGCCGTCGTAGTCGCGCTGCTGGTAGTCGGCTGGCTTCAGGGCCGACATCGGCGATGCCAGGCCAGGAAAGTCGGCAAACAGGTTGTTGAAGCTGCGATTCTCGAGGTAGATCACCACCACGTTCCGGATGTTGGCCTGCAGCTTGTCGTCCAGTGAGGCAGCCCTGGCCGGCTGGGTTGCCTTCGAGGCCGGGGCGGCAGTCACGCCGGCCAGGCTGGCTGCAAGGCCGGCCGCACCGGCCGCCTGGAAAATGCGGCGGCGCGCCGGGCTGGCCGGCAGGTCTGGGGTCACCTTCTTTGTTTCGTCGTTCACGCGTTGCTCCTGCTGTTCTTGTCGCGTGCAATTGTGACAGTTCGATTACAAAAAGGCGAGGGTGCCGCGCTGGTAGGTCTCGCGCACTTCGGCAATGGGCAGGTGGGACGAGGAGTACAGCACTGCAGCGTGTTCGAACAGCGCGGTTGGCGACAGCAGCATGGTGCTGGAGAATGTGCGGCGATATGGCGCCAAGGGTTGCACCACCTTGCCGAATGGCGTGTCGGTTTCGTCCAGCAGGCGGTTCATTTCGGGCGTCAGGCGGCTTGGGACATACCAGTTGTCCGCCTCCGAGAACAGGTGGCTGCCGCAGTAAAGCTGCACGCGGCGGTATTTGATGTCTGTGACGGGCACACCCAACCGGGCAAGCGTTTCGGCGCTGGCGGCTTTGCTGTTCCCGCGCACCAGGCGGGCCACGACTTTCGGTGCTGCGGCCATGGCGTGGTCGGCGCACCATTTTTCCAGCGTCAGCGTGGCGCTATTGCTGGCCAGGATGTCGGCGCTTAGCTTTTGGGCGAGGAGGTCGGGCGAATTGGCGGGCGTCGCGCATGCCGCCAGCAGGGGCAGGGCTGCAAGGTAAGGAATTATCCGCATTGGTGCACCCGGAAATGAAAAAAGCCGTTGCATGGGCAACGGCTTTTTGAATCTGGTTGCGGGGACAGGATTTGAACCTGTGACCTTCGGGTTATGAGCCCGACGAGCTGCCAGACTGCTCCACCCCGCGTCTGAGGCAAGCATTATAGCTCGCACTTCTTACTTCCGCAAGGTCGATTTATGCGATTCCCAAACGCCACAGTGAAGTGGTCTCTGCCGAGCGCGCTTCATGCAGGGGATCGCTGGCGTCGCCGGCTTTCGGGTGGACTGGGCGGGCGTCAAGGCGGCCCAGTACCTTCAGGCCGGCGGCAGCGATCCATGCTTCCAGTTCCGCGCGCGACCGCAGGCCGAGGTGCTCGGCCAGGTCGGACAGGATCAGCCAGCCTTCGCCTTGCGGTGCGAGGTGTGCCTTCAGGCCGGACAGGAAGCCGCGCAGCATGCGGCTGTCGGGGTCGTAGACCGCGTGCTCAACCGAGGAATTCGGACGGGCGGGCACCCATGGCGGGTTACAGACCACCAGCGGCGCCTGGCCAGGCGGGAACAGGTCCGCTGCCAGCAATTCCACCTGGCCGTCCAGCATCAGGCGGGACAGGTTGTCGCGCGCACAACTCAGGGCGCGGCGGTCCATATCGGTGGCGACCACGCGCTTCACACCGCGCTTGGCCAGCACGGCGGACAGCACGCCGGTGCCGGCGCCGATATCGAAGGCCAGTTCCGCAGCCCCTTTCGGCAGCGGGGCATCGGCCACCAGTTGCACGTATTCGCCGCGCACCGGCGAGAACACCCCGTAATGCGGGTGGATGCGTTCGCCCAGCGCTGCCACCGGCACGCCGGCCTTGCGCCACTCGTGGGCGCCGATCAGGCCTTGCAGTTCGCGCAGGGAAATCACGAAGGCATCTTCGCCGCGGCCGTAAGCCTCATTGCAAGCCTGCGCGACGTCGGGTGCACGGCGCAGGGGAATGCGGTAGCCGGGTTCGAAGGGAATCAACAGCATGGCCAGGGTGCGGGCGCGCTGCGACTGGGCCTGGCGGTGCAGGTGGAAGGCTTCGGTAGGGCCAGTCGGCGATTTGGCGGCGGCGGCCTTACGGCCCTTGCCGCCTTTGGCCTTCTTAGGGTCGGCGCGGCGGGCCAGCGCTTGCAGCAATTGGCGCGCGTTGTGGAAATCGCCGCGCCACAGCAGGGCAGTGCCTTCGCAGGCGAGGCGGTAAGCGACGTCGGCGTTCATGGTGTCGTCGGCAACCTGCACGCGCTTGGGCGGCGGGTTGCCCGATTCGGAATGCCAGCGCGCGGAGCGCGGCTCGCCTTGTTCTGTCCAGTAGATTTCTTGCATAGTGGCCAATGTGTAAACGAAGAAATTCGGGGTCAGGTCTGGCAATCGGACAAAATGTCCGATTGCCAGACCTGACCCCGAATTTCAAATCAGGAGGCTGTCATTATACGCGCGCTCAGGCGGCTGGCGGTTCCTCTGGGGCCGGGGCGATTGCCGGTGCAGGCGGGGCGATATCGGTCGCCGCTGGATCGGTTTCCTCGCTTGGCGGGTCGATCTCGCCGTCACGGGCGGCTTTGGCGGCGTGCGCCAGTTCGGCAGCCTGGCCAGGTTCGGATTGCAGGCGGCCGTAGGCCTTGGCTTTCTCGCTGGCGTTGGCCGGCAGGTAAGTGTCCAGCGACGATTCGGAATCGACCAGCTTGAGCAGGCGCATGGTCAGGTTGCCGGCATCGCTTTCCTGGCCTTGTTCGTCCTGCTGCTTGAGGGTGGCGCTGATATTGCGGTCCATCAGGCGGAACAGGTCGGCCAGGCTGCCGGGGAAGTCGATATCCGGGAATTCCACTTCCGGCAGCGGCATGGCCGGATTCTGCCCGGCCTGGTCCTGGCGGCGCCCAGGCACACTGGATGCCGCGCCGGCGCTCATGGTGGCTTCATACTGGATTTCCACTTCAAAGCTCAGCTTGCGGCCGTCGGCGGTCGTGATGGTGCCTTTGCCGAGGAAATGGGAATTTTCGCTCAGGCTGAAACCGAAAGCGTCAGTCACGCCATCGGCACCTTCGGCATGCAGGGCGCCGGCGGCGAAGCTGGCGTTCGATTCCAGTGCCACGGAGTCGAAGGAGATCTTGGCCCCCTTGGCGTTGTCGCCGAGCAAACTTTTTGCAAAGCTGCCGATCAGGTCCTGTGCCATGTCGACAGTCCGGTTGCCCAGCTGGTCGACGCGTTTTTGCAGGTCGACGGCATTGCTGGACAAGGAAACCGCGCTATCCGCATTCACATCCCTCACCGCGTTGGCGCGCGAAGGCTTGCTTTCCGCCTGCGAGGTGGCCGGGGATGTGGAAGTGTTCTGGTACTGGCGTGGGCCGATGGAATTCAGTGGGTTCATGATAGGCAACCTTTAGGGGCACTACCCCTGATACGGCAAGTTTCCGAATTTCTTGAGCTTTATCAATGATGATGAGTCCACAAACCGTTCGATTCGAGATAGGACTTGACCGCTTCCGGGGCGCCGGTGGCGTGCAGCTTCACTTCGCCACAGGTACAGACACCATAGTACGGCGTTATGTGCGAGCACGCAGATGTTTTCTGCAATGCAACTTTAACCGCTTTGCTGCATTTCGCGCATTTGAAAGTGAGGGTGCGTGGGGCTTTCAGGAACATGGCCAGGACTCCGGGCAAAAGGACGATTTTATCAGGCCAAGATATCGATCGTAGATTGCTTTTCGGAAAGGTCGTATCCGCGCTGGACTTGTTGTTGCTTTGCTGAAATCTCGGCCTGGGCTTGCAGGGCCATCTGGCCGGCGCTGGCGGCCACGCTGCGGTCCTGGCCGGAAGGATCGGCAGGCGCCAGGGCTGCCGCCTGCACCTGGCGTGCTTTGGCGATGGTTTCTTCCGGCGTGCGGCCGGGCGAGGTGTCGATATTGACCTCGCCGCCAACGGCGTAATTCACGCCGTCCGGGCCGCGCTGGTAAGTATAAGTGGCGCCGGAGGTGGCAAGGCTGCCCGCTGCGGCAAGGTGGGCTTGCTCATGCTGGCGGACCTTGAGGTCGCGCGTCTTGAGCTGGTCGATTTTTGCCTGGTCTTCGGGGGAATATTGCAGCTGGGCTGCCTGGGTGCTTTCACTGCGCGTGGCGCTGCGCGCAGGTGCGCTGGCCTGCGGCGCATAGGTGCTTGACGATTGAATGGCGCCGATTCCCATTTACACATCATAACAAATTGGCTGGCGTATTCCGTCAACTGCCGGCCAGTTCCTGCGTTGAAGGAGTGACCGTCATGCCGATGGAGGTTTACGATGGATAAGTCGAAGCAACCGAGCAAGGAAGCAGTGCGCAGCTGGCTGCAGTCGCGCCAGCAAGAACGCCGTCCTTTGCCCGACCCGCAGCAGATCCGCCGTGAACTCGGTTGGGAAATGGTGCGCGCCGAACAGGACCAGCGTACCTGGCGTTTAGCTGACTGACACTGCGCTGCGGCCGTTGGCAGCCGGCTGCACCACGATCCTGGTGGCGATCCGTTCGGTCATTTCCTGTACGTGGGAGATCACTCCCACCTTCCTTCCCATCGACTGCAGTCCATCCAGAGCGTCCATTGCGACGCGCAGGGTCTCCGCATCCAGGCTGCCGAAACCTTCGTCGATGAACAGCGATTCGACGCGCACGCGGTTGGACGACAACGAGGCCAGGCCGAGCGCCATGGCCAGCGAAACCAGGAACGACTCACCGCCGGACAGCGAGTGAACCGAGCGTTTTTCATCGCCCATGTGCAGGTCGCGTACCAGCAGGCCGAGCGAAGGCTGGGCGGGGTTGTCGATGCGTTCGAGCTGGTAGCGCGGCGCCAGTTGCGACAGGTGGGCGTTGGCATAGCCGAGCAAGACGTCCAGCGTGAATTGCTGGGCGTAGTTGCGGAACTTCTTGCCGTCGGCGGAACCAATCAGCTCACTCAACTGTGCCCAGCGGCGCTCTGATTCCTGTTGGCGGGTGATGCCGGCCAGCAGCGCTTCGGCGGACTTGCGGCGGGCGTCGTCCTGCGCCAGTTGCAGCTTGAGGGCGGCGGCGTGATCCTGGGCCTGCTTGCGTTCTTCCTGCAGTGCCGCCAGCGCCTGTTCCAGCTCGCCGGCGTTGCCTGGTTCTCCGGCTGGCGCACTTGCCAGGTGTTCGGCGTGCTGGGTTTCGCGCTCGGCCTGCACGGCCTGGGCCGAGGCCAGGGCCTGGTCGAGCGCCTGGATGCTGCTGCGCTCGTCGCGCATCGCCTGCGGGGAGTGGGCGAGCAGGGCGCGCAGCGTGTCCAGGCTTTCGATGCCAAGCGACTGGTGGTCTTTGAGCCAGGCATGCAGGCGCGTGGAAGCGCTTTTCGCAGCGGTATCGAGCGCTGCGAGGCGCAGCCTGGCCTGTGCGAGGGCTTCATCGGCGCGGGTGCGCTGCTGGGCGGCATGCTGTGCCGACTCCTGGCGCATCTGCAGTGCGGCGCGGGCGGCGTCGACCGCCGCGCGCAGTTCGGCCTCCACCTCGCGCACAGGGCGGCCTTGCCATAGCCCCTGGCGTTCGGCTGCTGCAGCGTCGCGCGCAGCGCGGGCGGCATCGGCGGCGGCTTGGGTTGCGCGGGCATCGGCTGCGCTGCGTTCCAGGGCGGCGCGCAAGGCCTGGAGTTCGATGGCGATGGCGGCAATGGCGGCAGTGCGCTCGTCCGCCGACTGGCGCTGCGCCAGCCACTGCCTGCTTTCGCGCGTGCGCTGTTCGTGGAAGCGCGCCGGACTTTCCTTCCATTCGTCCTGCCAGCCGGTGCGCGCCAGCGGCGCGTCAAGCTGGTCGAGCAGGTTGGCAATTTGCAGTGCGGTGTCGATGCGCTGCTGGTCCAGGGCTTGATGCTGCGCTTCCGACTGAGCCAGGGCGGCTTGGGCGGTGGACAAGGCTTGCTGCTGGCGGCTGCACTCGGCTGCCGCTTGCTCGCATGCGGTTTGCGCCACTTCGCGGGTGCGGCTAGCCTGGCGTTGGGCGTGCTCCTGGCCCTCAAGTGCGCGTAACGCCGCCTGCAGCGCGTCGGCCTGCGCCGCCAGCCAGGCCGGGACGTCGCCGCCGGCGGCAGCCTGGCCGCCGTGTGCGGCCAGGGCCGTGTGTGCAGCTTGCCAGCGCGCCTCGGTGGCGGCGAGGGCATTGCTGATGCTGTGCTGTTCGACGCCGATCGCTGCCAATTGCTCGACGCTGGATTGCAGGCGGGCCTGCTGCTCGGCCTCATGCTTCATATTGCGTTGCAGCCTGTCGCGGCAATCGTGCACTTCGGCTTGCAATTGCGCCAGCATGGCGTGCAGCGGGCCGTCTTCGTTGCGGTAGGGATGCGCGTGCGATCCGCATACGGGGCAGGGGGCATCGTCCTGCAACGCTGCGCGCAGCTTTTCGACGTTCTCGCCGGTGGCGGCTTCTGCCAGCTTCAGCGAGCGCTCGGCCTGGGTCGAGGCGGCGACGAGTGCAAGGTTGGCCTGGCGGGCGGCGGCGACTTCCGCCTCGGCGCTGTCGCGGGCCGTTTGCAGCGACGTGCAGCGTGTCGCCAGATCCAGCCGGCGCGTGCCGAGTTGCGCCAGTTCTTGCCAGGCGGCGCTGGCATCGGCCAGCAGCGCGCGGCACTGGTCGAGTCGTTGCCGTTGCTGCGCATGGCTGTCGGCGTCAATGCCGGCCAGCGCTTTCGCAGCTTGTTCGCGCTGGAATTCGGCCTGGCGCAGGCGCTCGCTGGCTGCATCCAGGCTGTTGCGGGCGTGCACTTCGTCCTGACGCTGGCGGGTCGCTGCCTGCTGCACGGCGGCCAAGGACTGCGAGTGTTTTTCGGCACGGTCGGCCTGTTGGCTGGCTTGCGCAAACAGGACGTCCCAGCGCGCCCAGTCGCGCGCCACGGCCGACCAGTGTTGGTGCGCGGCCAGCCATTGCACGGATGACTGCTGTTCGTCGGCGAGGGCCGTTTGTTGCGCTTCACGCGCGGCCAGGGCGGCCTGGGCGGCAGCGTCGGACTGGGCTGCCGCGTCGCGGGCGCTGGCGGCTTGGCCGAAGGCGGACTGCAACGATTCCAGGCGCGTATCGAGTGCTTTTGCCTGGTCCAGCAGTGGCGCTGCAGCTTGCTGCGCATTTTCTGCTGCGGCCAGCGCAGCGCCGGCCTGCTGGACCTCGCCGGCCAGGACTGCCAGCGCCAGGCGGGTACGTTCGGATTCCTGCTCTGCGATCGAAATCGCGGATTGGGTGGCGGCGCGTTCGGCCGCAAGCCGCACTACCTCGTCGTCCAGTGCGCGTGCCGGCTGCACCGCATCCAGCTGCGCCAGCAGGGCACGACGCGGCGCGGCGGCGTCGGCTTCATGCCGCCGCTGTTGTAAATGCTCGCGCGCCTGCTGCACTGCCGCGGCCAGGCGTTCGGCTTGCTGGTGCCAGCGCAGCTCGGCTTCCAGTGCGCCAAGGCGCTGTGCCGAGGCGTGCAGCGCTGCGTCGGCGGCGTCGGACTGGGCGAGGATGTCGGCGCGCTGCTCCGCCGACAGCGGTTGCTGGTTTGCCAGGCCGGCGCTCAGTGTTTTCAATTCCAGCTCTTCGGCGCGCCAGCGTTCAAAGGCTCGCTTTGAAATCTCGCTGTAAATGCCGCTGCCGGTCAGGGTTTCGAGCAGGGTGCCGCGCTCGTCGTCCCTGGCCTTGAGGAAGGCGGAGAACTCGTTCTGCGCCAGCAGGACGGCGCGCGTGAACTGGTCGAAGGTCAAACCGATACGCTGCACGATCTCGGCCATGACTTCAGTCTTCTTATGGCCCAGTGGCTGCTGGCCCGGCAGTTTTTGCAGCGTCATCGCGCTTGGCTGCAAGGCGCCTGTAGCCTTGGTGCGGGCGCGCCGCACGCTCCAGCGCGCGCGATAGGACTCGCCGTCGTTGCCGACGAAGTCGACTTCAGCCCAGCCTTCGGCGGCGCCGCGGCGCAGCAAGGTGCGCGGGTCCTGCGAGGAGACCGGGTCGCCGACATCCGGCGTTTTGCCTTCAGCCTTGTGAAGGCGTGGCGTGTCGTCGTACAGCGCCAGGCAGAGGGCGTCGAGCAGGGTGCTTTTCCCGGCGCCGGTTGGACCGCTGATCGCAAACAGGCCGGCGTCGGACAACGGTTGGGCGGTGAAGTCGACCGAGAACTGGTCGGCCAGCGAGGCAAGGTTCATGCCGGAGATGCGCAGGATCCTCATGGACGCACCAGTTCCGCAAAGGCGGCCAGTTGTTCGGGCGGCGCTTCGGTACCGTAACGCAGCTGGTAAAGGCGCTTGAAAATGTCGTCCGGCTGCAGAGTGGCCAACTGGTCGAGCGACAGCGCGGCCTCCTCAAAGGATGCGCGGGCCGCGCTGGATGTTTCGATTTTCGCCAGCCGTACCGGTTTGCCTTGCAGGGCTTCTTCGATGGCTGCGCGCAAACCGGGCTCCGGCGCGGCGAGCCTGATGCGAACTTCGAGCAGCGGCTGCTGTTCCAGCGGGACGTCCGGCAGTTCCAGCGCGGCCAGGGCGGTTTTCACTTCCTGCAGCGGCGCCGGTTTTTCCGGCACACGCAGCAATTGCACCGCACGCGGAACCGGCAGGGCCGTGATTTCGCCGACCTGTGCGCCTTGCAGGTCAATGCGCAGGACCTGGTGCGTGTAGCTGGTTTCGGCAAATGAGAGGGGAATCGGGCTGCCGCAGTAGCGGATATGGGCGTGCGGGCCAACTTGCTGGGCAAGGTGCAGGTGGCCCAGGGCCGCGTAGGCGATAGGCGGCGGGAAAATGCCGGTTGGGAGCATCTCCGTGCCGCCGATCACGATGCGGCGTTCGGATTCGGCCGACATGGTGCCGTTGACCATATGGCAGTGGCCCATGGCGACAATGGCCTGGCTTTGGGAGGCGCGGCTGCCTGCCAGTTCCAAAGCCTGGCGGTACAGCTCCGCAATACCGGCGAGGTAGGGATCGGCCTGCGGCGCCGCATCTTCGCCGTCTGCGGCTTCCTGCGGCGCCAGCCGTGGCACGTCCCCATGGCGCAGGAAGGGAACTGCAAGCACCCAGGCGGCGGTGGCACCGTCCTTACCGGTCAGCGGCACCAGCATGCGCTCGATGGCGAGACTGCCGTCGGCATCGCGGTGCGGGTAGCCGATCACGGTGGTGCCGTGAACTTCCAGCAAGGGACCGGGAGCTTCGAGGCGGCCTGGCGAATCGTGGTTGCCTGCAATAACGACAATATCGAGCTGCGGCGCGCGGGCGCGGGCCTGCTGCAGGAAGGTGTAAAGCTGGCGCTGCGAGGCCGCCGATGGATTGGCGTTATCAAAAATATCGCCGGCCACCAGCAGGGCATCGGCTTGTTCGGACACGATGGTATCCAGCAGCCAGTCCAGGAAACGCTGGTGCTCGTAGTGTCGGTCAAAATTATGCAGCGACTGGCCAAGGTGCCAGTCGGAAGTGTGCAGCAGGCGCATGAAATGTAAAGCAGGGCGAGGGAAGCGCAAATATAGCGCAAACGGCAGGCGAATGCCTTGATCCCGGTCAGGCCGCGTTCGGGGAGCGCATTTCCGGCAACGGCAGGGCGCTGCGGAAAGTGTTGCGGCCGGCCTGCTTGGCCTCGTACAAGAGCAGGTCGGCCCGTTTCAGCAATTCCGCCGGGCTGACTTCCTCGTCGCGGTAATAAGTCAGGCCGATGCTGGTCGAGACATTGGCCAGGATGCCATCCAGCTCGAACGGCTGCTGCATGGCGTTCACGATTTTCATGGCTGTCACGGCGGCATCGTCGGGCTTGGAGATGTGGTCCATGATGATGGTGAATTCATCCCCGCCCAGCCGCGCCACGGTATCGCTGGCGCGCACGGTATTCGACAGGCGCGCTGAAAATGCCTTCAGCAGCGCATCGCCGACAGCATGGCCATACGTATCGTTGACCGGCTTGAAGCGGTCGATGTCCAGGTACATCACCGCCATCAGGCCGCCGCTTTCGCGGCATGCCACCATGGTTTCGTTCAGCTTTTGCAGGAAGCCGGCGCGGTTGGTCAGCCCGGTCAGCGCATCGACCTGCGACAGGCGCAACAAGCGCTGTTTCTCGCGCTTTTGCGCCGTCACGTCCTGGCGCATCACGTGGAAGCCGATCACGGTGATGCCATCTTCGTCAAACTGGGGAATGTAGACGACGTCGTAGGTGCGCAGGTAGTCGCCGTTGTCGTCCTCCTCCTCGAAGGTCAGGGTTTCGCCGCGCAGGACACGGGCGATATAGGGCTGCAGCATGGCGTAGCGCTTGTCGCCTACAGTCTCCTGCACCGTGCGCCCCGTCACTTGCAGGCCGGTCTTGCTGAATTCGCGTTCATACGCAAGGTTGTGGAAGCGGTAGATTTCCTCGAAATCGACGTAGGCGATCATGGCCGGCAGCGTGTCGGCGATGGTGCGCAGGCGCGCTTCGCTCTCGCGCAGCGCCATCACTGATTTTCGCACCAGCGTGATGTCGTCCAGCGTGCCGACATAACCTGCAATCGCAGCGTCGATCACGATCGGCGCCACTTTGATCGAGGTCCAGACGACTTTTCCGTCCGGATGCACGCAGCGCAGCGTTTCCTGGAAAGCCTGCTGCGTGGTATTCAGGTGGCGCAGCGATGCGCGCAGCATGTCGCGGTCGTTGGGATGAACGGCATTGAACCAGCCGTCGCCCAGGGCCGTTTCGCGCGACATGCCGGTAATCGCTTCAAAGGTCCGGTTGACATAGCTGCATTTGCCATCCTTGTCGGCGCGCACCAGGCCAAGGGGTGAGGCGTCGTTGACGGCCTGCAGCTCCGCCTGGTTCTGGCGCACCGCCATTTCGGAACGTTTGCGCTCGGTGATGTTACGCGCCGTGACAGCGACTCCGTCCTCGATGGCGACGATCTGGTGCCGCAGCCAGAGCTGCTCGCCGAAGACAGTCGATTCGAATTCTTCTTCCAGTGGTTCGCCGGTGCGCATCACGCCAAGGCATTTGTCGAACAGGCCTTCGCTATGCCAATGCGGCAGCATATCCCCCATGCGCTTGCCGAGCGCTTCATCGGCGGCGTGGCCGAGGACGCGCGCACCGCGCTCGTTCACGTCGACCAGGATGAAGTCCGTGATTTCGCTGTTGTTGCCGCCGGCGCGGCAAGCCTTGATCAGGAACAGGGCGTCAAGGCTGGCGTCGACTGCGGCGTGCAGCTTTTCGCGCGCATATGTCGCCTCGCGGGTGCTTACACGCAGTCGCTGCGCCTGCTGCGTCAGCAGCAAGCTGAAGACCAGCACCACGACCGAGACGATGGCGGTAACGCCAAAATAAAGGCGCCGCTGGCTGTAGTACTTGGCCAGCGCGTGCTCCTTGGCGTCGCCCACCACGGCGGTCAGCGAATAGCGCGGCATGTCGCGGAAGCCGTAGATGCGCTCGGTCTTGTCGATCGGCGTCTTGAGCAGCAGTTCTTCCGGCAGGTTGACCGGATCGGACGGCGCCACATAGTCGATGGTATCCGTGATGAACAGCTTTTCATCAACCCGGCCAGTGGCCAGGGCGGTGTCGCGGCTGATCAGCATGACCAGGCCGCCTTCGTCCACATGCAGGCGATCGTAATCCTCGACAAAATAGGCCGGATCGATCATCAGCACGATGACGCCGGCAAACTTGCCGGCCCTGTCGTCCAGCCGGCGTGCGATCTGGATCTGCCACTTTTTCGTAATCGGTTCCACCATCGGATTGGTGACCAGGGCCGCGTCGGCGGCGGTGGTGGACAGGGCCTTGAAGAATCCCTGGTTGGCGGAGTTGGCCGGGAAGGCGCCGTGCATGCTGTCCAGCAGCTTGCCGTTGGCGTCGATCAGGGCGATCGGCAATTCGAGGCGGGCCGGCATGACGGAGTCCAGCAAGCCACCACGTTTGCTGAATTCAGGCAGGCGCAGGGCGCCGTTGGTTTCTTCGAATTTGAGCTTGAAAAGCTGGGTCGCGTGGTCGGCCTGGCGCAGCAGGTGGCCGGAGTGTTCGGCCAGCGTGCGCGCCAGCGAGTGGCTGTGCTGCACGGCGTCGTAATGCGCGCTTTCGGCGTCCTGCCTGACCTGGTAGAAGACGTCGGCCCACATGATCACCAGCAAAACCAGCGTGAAAGAGGGCAGCAGTATCATGCGATACAGCTTGCGGAAAATCTGACGGGCGGTTGATGTTGGCACAGGCTCATTTTGCACTCAAACCCCGGCAGCGGGGGCAAAAAAGCGGAGCGATGCAGCCTTGCCGCCACCATCATTCGCAAAATGCCGGGAAATACTGTCAAATCGCTATTAGAATAGGCGTTCACCTCCTACAGGAATCAAGTCTTGACCGAACTGAATCTCACCCTCGCCGCGGCGCGTGCCCTGCACCTGGCGGCGCAGGGCTTGCTGCAGCCGCGCCGGCGCAAGGCGCAAAAGGCCGACGTGCTGCAGGCGATCCGCGGCATGGGCGTGCTGCAGATCGACACCATCCACGTGGTGGCGCGCAGTCCCTACCTGGTTTTGTGGAGCCGCCTGGGCGATTATCCCCAGCCCTGGCTGGAGGAGCACCTGGCTGAAGGCGCGCTGTTCGAATATTGGGCGCATGAAGCCTGTTTCGTGCCGATCGAAGACTACCGCCTGCTGCGCCACCGCATGGTCGACCCGAGCGCAATGGGATGGAAGTATTCGGCGCAGTGGATGCAGGAGCGGCGCGCCGACGTGGACCGGGTGCTGCAGCATATCCGCAGCAATGGGCCGGTGCGTTCGGCCGACTTCGAACGAAGCGACGGCAAGGGCGGTGGCTGGTGGGAATGGAAGCCGGAGAAGCGTTCGCTGGAGGTGCTGTTTACCGCCGGTGAGTTGATGATCGCCCGCCGCCACAATTTCCAGCGCGTATACGACCTGGCCGAGCGCGTATTGCCGGGCTGGAACGACAGCCAGATGCCAGGCATGGATGAAACCCGGCGCGAACTGGCGCTGAAATCCGTGCGCGCCCTTGGCCTGGCACGCAGCGCCTGGGTGGCCGACTACTACCGCACCAAGCCGCCGCGCCCCGACCTGGAAGCGCTGGCTGACCAAGGCCTGCTGCTGCGTGCGCGCGTCGAGGGCTGGAAAGATCCCGTTTTCGTGCACCGCGATCTGGCCGACCTGGCACAGGCCGCCGCCAACGGCAGCCTGGCGCCGACCCTGACCACCATCTTGTCGCCGTTCGACCCGGTGGTGTGGGACCGCCGCCGCGCACTGGACCTGTTCGGCTTCGACTACCGCCTGGAATGCTATACGCCGGCCGAAAAGCGCCGCTTCGGCTACTTCACGCTGCCGATCCTGCGCCGCGGTGCGCTGGTAGGGCGCATCGATGCCAAGGCGCACCGCCGCGGCGGCATCTTCGAGCTGAAAAACCTGGCGCTGGAACCGGGCGCCCGCGTGAGCGGGCGCTTCGTGCGCGACGTTGCTGGCGCCGTGCAGCGCCTGGCCAACTGGCACGCTTGCCCGCATGTGCAGGTGCAGGCCAGCGATCCGCCCGAATTCGCAGCCACGCTACAGGCGGAGCTGGACGCACAAGGAGTCGCACAATGAAGCTGGCCCCCGCACCGCAACGCGTGGTCGGCGCCGACGGCAAGCCGTTACTGGGCCGCTTTTCCGGCGCGACGGATTCCTTCGACTGGCATCTGCTGGCCGGCGAACATGCGCGCAGCAGCCTGTGGCGCCGCTTCCACCACAAGAAATGGCATTACGTGTCGCTGGTTTCCGAGCATGTGATGGCCGCAGTTGCCATTGTTGACCTGGGCTGGACCAGCACCTGCTTCGCCTATGTTTTCGACCGCCACGACAACGACATGATGGCCAATTTCTCGCAAGACGGCCTGCCGGGCCGCATGTCGGTCGGCGTCGGCGGGCACGCTGGCGCCGCCAGCTGGTTCCGCACGCGCAGCACGCAGATCAGCATCGAGCCGCTGGAAGGAGAACGGTACCAACTGGCCCTGCGCTGCCCTTACATGGAAATCGACGCCGAATTCGGGCCGCCGATCGCGCCGCTGCTGCTGGCCACGGGACCGGTGCAGGGCGGGGCGCTGCACGGCACGCAAAAGTCACCCGGCATGCCTTTGAGCGGCCAGGTGCGCACCTTCCGCGACGAATACAAGCTCGATGGCGGCGTCGCCAGCTTCGATTATTCGAACGGCCTGCTGGCGCGCGAGACGTCATGGCGCTGGGCTTCCGGGCATAGCCTGGAAATGGGCTTCAACCTGCAATCAGGCTATTTCGGCGGGAACGAAAATGCGCTCTGGATCGATGGCGAAGTAGTGCCGCTGGCGCCCGCGCATTTCATTTTCGACCCGCACGACCCGATGCAGCGCTGGCATATCTTCACGGAAGACGACCAGCTTGAATTGTTCTTCACCCCGGACGGGGCGCGCCGCCAGAACCGCAACCTGCTGGTGGCCGCCAGCCGTTATATCCAGCCGGTGGGCCACTTCAGCGGCTGGGTGCGCGGCGAACCGGACGGGCCGAAACGCATCGTCACGCAGCTTGCAGGCGTGACCGAGGATCACTATTCACGCTGGTAAGGGAGCGCCGCCATGAGTATCAGGAATATGGACAGCCTGTTCGAGCCCGGCTCGGTGGCCATTGTCGGCGCCTCGCTGCGGCCCGAGCGCATGGGTACCCAGGTGATGAACAATATGGCCGAAAGCGGTTTTGCCGGCGCGATCTGGCCGGTCAACCCGAAGTACGAGCAGCTGCGCGGCATCCCGTGCTATCCGCGCCTGTCGGCCTTGCCGCGCACGCCCGACCTGGCCATCATCTGCACGCCGCCGGACACTGTAGCCGCGCTGATCGCCGACCTGGGGGGGCGGGGCACGCGCGGCGCCATCATCCTGACCCCGGTCAGCGACACCATCCGCCAGCAGGTCATGCGCGCCGCGCGCCCCTACCTGCTGCGCATCCTCGGCCCGGGCGGCATCGGCCTGGTGGCGCCATTGGCAGGCTTGAACGCCAGCGCCGCCCACGCCGGCGCCAAGCCGGGCAAGACCGCCTTCATTTCGCAATCGGCGACGCTCATGACGGCGGTGCTGGACTGGGCGCAGCTGCATGGCATCGGCTTCTCGCGCGTGGTATCGGTGGTGGAGGGCGGCGATATCGACCTGGGCGACATCCTGGACTACCTGGCGGCGGACGACGACACCAGCGCCATCATCATGCACATCGAATCGGTGACCTGCGCCCGCAAATTCATTTCGGCCGCCCGCCTGGCCGCACGCGGCAAGCCGGTGGTGGTGCTGAAGGCAGGCCGCAGCGGCGACGACAAGGTTTATGACGCGGTGATCCGCCGCGCTGGCATGCTGCGCGTGTATTCTTCGGCCGACCTGTTCGACGCGGTGGAAACGGTGGCGCGTGCCAGGCCCACGCGCGGCACGCGCCTGGCGATCATGAGCAACGGCAGCGGCACCGGCAAGCTCGCGGCCGACGCCCTGCAATATGTGCACGGCAAGCTGGCGCAATTTTCTCCCGACACCGGCAAGCGCCTGCGCAACGAACTGCCGCCCGGTCTGTTGCTGGCCAACCCGATCGACATCGGCGGCGAAGCCAGCGCCGAGCGCCATGTTGCCGTGGCCGGCGCCTTGCTGGCCGACCCCGGCGCGGACGCGCTGTTGATCGTGCACGCGCCATCGTCGGCGGCAGCCAGCACCGGCGTGGCGCAGGCTCTGGCGCCGATGCTGCGCCAGAGCGGGCGCAGTGTGCTTTCCTGCTGGCTGGGCGGCGCTTCGGTGGCGGGCGCACGGCAGGTATTTGCCGATGCCGGCCTGCCGACCTACGACACGCCCGAAAAGGCGGTGCGCGCCTACAGCCAGGTGGTGCAATACTCGCGCAACCAGGCCTTGCTGATTGAAGTGCCGGGCCAGGTGCCGGCGCATTCGGTGCCGGAGCGGCAGGCTGCGCGCAACCTGGTGCAAGCCGCGCGCGCCGCTGGCCAGGGCGAGCTGGCGCCAGCCGACCTGGCCGCACTGCTGGCAGCGTACGGCCTGCCCTTGGCAAGCGAGCCGGCCGGCGGCAATGTGCAGCAGCTGCGCATCGCCATGCAGGTCGATCCGGTCTTCGGCCCCGCCATCAGTGTCGGCCTGGGCGGCAGCGCCGGCCGCGTGGTGGACGACCGCGCCGTCGGCCTGCCGCCCTTGAATACCGTGCTGGCGCGCGACATGCTGCGGCGCACCGGCGTCGGCCGCGCCCTGGCCGATGAGCGCGAAATCCTGTGCGGCGCCCTGGTGCACGCCGCCGAACTGGTGGCCGACATCGGCGAAATCGCCGCACTGGAGATCGATCCCGTCACCGTGGTGGACGGGGTGCTGCAGGTGCACGGCGCCCGTGCCGTGCTGGGCCCGCGGCGCGCCGAAAGCAGCATGGCGATCCGCCCTTATCCGCAGGAGCTGGAGCAGGAAATCCAGTGGCAGGGCGGCCCCTTGTTACTGCGCCCGATCCGGCCGGAAGATGCGCCGGCCCACGTGCGCTTCTTCAGCCAGCTCGACCCCGACGACGTACGCTTGCGCTTTTTCTCGGCGATGAAGGAGTTGCCGCCGACCCAGCTTGCACGGCTGACCCAGATCGACTACGACCGCGCCATGGCCTTTATCGCCACCCGCACCGGTGCCGATGGCCAGGCGGAAACGCTGGGTGTGGTACGGGCAGTGGCCGACCCGGACAACCAGAAAGCGGAGTTCGCGATCATCGTGCGTTCCGACCTGAAAGGAAAAGGGCTGGGAAATATCCTGTTCCAGAAACTGCTTGACTATTTCCGCAGCCGCGGAACGCGTGAAATCACGGGTGAAGCGTTGTCGGAGAATATCGGAATGCAACAACTTATGCGCAGATTTGGCGGAACAGTGACGGCGTCGCGAGAAGCTGGTATGGTTGATCTTCGCCTTGCGCTGGATGGGAAAACCTCCTAAATTGGGCAGGGCGTGTGACGTTACATTGATGTACGTCAAAGCGAATCTGTCGGGCTTATTTACACTTGTACTTCCGTTTCCGCGTAGCGATATTTGGGAGCAAGAATGTTAACGGCCACATATACATTAGTTGCGTTATCCGTTGAACAGGCTAACGTGCGCCTTAGCCTGCTGTCGTTTCAAAAATACGTGCAATCGACGCTGTTGCGGCAACAGCGCCTGACCCTGTCCCAGCTTGAATATGCTTGCGAAACCCTGGAGCGCCTGTACCAGGCCTGCCATTGGCGCAAGATCGAGCTGTACCTGATTCCCGCGCTGCAAGATGCGACGGAACAAGCCAACCAGTTGCTGGACGAGCTGAGCCGATTGAACCAGTCTGCCTTGTCGGTGATCCGGCGGCTGCAGGCGGACCTCGATTCGGCGGTGGAATACAGCGAACAGCAAGTGACGGAAATTTGCCAATCGATTGAGACTTTCTGCACCGTGCTGCTGCAGCGCCTGGAGAAAGAGGAAAAGGAACTGTTTGCGATCGCCCGCGCCACCATTGGCGGCGAAGCGTGGTTCGATATTGCGAACAAGTTCCTGGCCCATGATGCCCAAGTGGTGGAAGCGCGCCGTGTCCCGGCCTCCGCCGAAAAAGACAGGAAAGCCTTGTTGGAAGCCAAGCAGGTGCGTGCCTCCCTGCGAAGTGAAGACGAGGCCGCAGTTCCTGTGCCGAAGCTGCGCTACCACCGGCGCACGCGTTCGGCCCATCGCGCCGCTGCGGATACGGCCTGAACACGCCGTGCCTGCATTCGCCGCCCCTGTCGGGCGGCGCTGCGCTATGATGGTGGTTTTGATCCATTCATAGCACATCTATGTTTGAGTTCCTTTTCAAGCAGCAGGCCAGCCAGGCCAGTGTTGCCGGCCAGCCCAGCTCCGGCGGACCGCAGGCACCGCTTGGCACTCCCGCAGAACGCCGCTCGGCGCAAGCCGAGCTGGCCCGCAACCTCGCGGGCGACGAAGCTGCTGCGGTTGAGCTTATCCTGAACAGTGAATTTGCCGACGTGCGCCTGGCGGCAGCCGAACATGTCGTATCCCAGGATGCGCTGGAGAAAGTGCAGCAGGCGGTGCGCAACTCGGACCGGCGGGTGGCCAAGCTCATGCAGGGGCGGCTGGATGCGATCCGGCACGTGCAGGCCGAGCAGAAGCAGGCGCAGGCCTCTATTGCTCTCGCGCAGCGTTTGTTGGCAGATGAAAAGCTGACCCCGAACCTGGTGGCTGACCTGGACCGTCAATGGAAGGTGGTTGATGCGGCGCCTACGGCGGCGGCTGAATTTGCCCATATCCGCAATGCGCTGGCCGAGCGGCTGGAAGCCCAGGTTTCCCTGCAGCGCGCCATGATCGATGCGCTGGCAGCCTTGCGCAAGCATCCCGATGCCGCCGAGCTGGCGCGGCTGACCGCCGAACATGAAGCCCATATGGCGGCGCCCGAACGGGCTTCCCTGCCGCGCCACCTGCTGAACGATTTCGATGCCACACTGGCGGCCGAGCGCGCCGCGCAGCCGCCGGCTGCCAACGCCGCCCTGGCCATGCCGGCGTCCCCCGCGGCGCAGGCCGCGGCCAGCCCGGGCACGGAGGACAGCGCCGCGCCTGCCCCGATGGCCAGCGCGCCCGCGCCGGCGCAAGGCGACGCCGTCCTGCATGCCGACGGCCACGATGCCACTGCCGCCCGCGCAGCGCGCCCGCCACGGGAAAAGCACAAGCCGTCGCCTGCCGAGCAGGAAGCCAACCGCCAGTTCATGGAACTGGTGGAAGCCATGGAGGCAGCACTGGCGCAAGGCCAGCTTCATATTGCCGCCGAGCACGATAAAACGCTGAAAGAAAGCAAAACCGGCCGCTTGACGCCGGCCCAGGCCGAGCGCCTGGCCCATGTGCGCGCTGACTTGAAGCGCCTGGGCGACTGGGCACGCTGGGGCGGCAACGTCTCGCGCGAAGAACTGGTGCACGCCGTGGAAAGCCTGCCGGCCGAAGGCCTCGGCATGAGCGAGCTGGCCAAGAAAGTCGGCAGCATGCGCGAACGCTGGAAGGCGCTGGATGGCGTCTCCGGCGCCGCACCCAAGTCGCTGTGGGAAAAATTCGACGCTGCCTGTACTGCCGCCTACGCCCCCGCCGCCGCCCATTTCAAGCAATTGGCGGATGAACGCCACTCCAATGCTGCAAAAGCGCAACAGCTGGTCGACGAGGCGAATGCCCTGATCGCGAGGGACACAGCGCAACTGGAAGCCGCCGGCGGCGCCGAGGTCGACCGCGAGGAATCGGCCTCCGGCAACCTGCCGCACACCCATGACTGGCGCACGCTTGCTTCATCGACGCAGCGGCTGCGCCAGGCCTGGGGCCGCCTCGGCACCATCGACCGCAAGGACAAGAAGCGCCTGGACACGGCCTTCAGCAAGGCAATGGACGCCTTGATGGCGCCCCTCGATTCGCAGCGCAAGATCGAGGTGGCGCGCCGCGAGCAATTGATCGAGGAAGTCGGCAAACTCAATCCGCTCGAACGCCACACCATCGATACTCTGCGCCGCCTGCAGGAATCCTGGCAAGGCCACGCCCGCGCCCTGCCGCTGGAACGCAAGACCGAGCAGGCGCTGTGGCAAAAATTCCGCGCCGCCTGCGACCAGATTTTCGCCCGGCGCAAGGAACACGCCCACGCGGCCGACCATGAGCGCAAGGCCCACTTGCACGCACGCGAGGCGATTTGCGCGGGCCTGGAATCGGCCACCTTCGAAGGCGACGACAAGGCCGTATTGGCCGCCATCGGCAAAGCGCTGAAAGATGGCGCCGCCGCATGGCATGCCTCAGGCGTAGTGCCGCGCGCCAGCGAACAGAAAATCGACCAGCGCTACCGCGCCGCCGTCGGCGCCCTGCAATCGCAGGCGGAATCCATCCGCAAGCGCGCCGGTGCGGCGCAAGCCAGCGCCCTGCGTGAAAAACTGCGCCTGGCGCAGGCGCTGGAAAGTGCACTGGCCGAGGCCGGCGATATCGATGGCGCCGCATGGAGCAATCGCTGGCAGGCGCTGGCGGCCCTGCCTGCCGAGCAGGAGCGCACCCTGCGCACCCGCTTTGACGCCGCACTGAAAGCGGCCGGGGAGGGCGCCGCGGCGCGGGCCGCTTATGCCGGCCAACTGGATACCAACCGTCAACCCCTGCTGTCCGAAGTGCTGCGCCTCGAAATCATGGCCGGCATCGACAGCGGTGCTGAATTTGCGAAAGACCGATTGAAAATGCAGGTGGAAGTATTGCAATCCTCCCTCAAGTCCGGCCAGAAGCCGGCCAGCCACTCCGCCCAGTTACTTGCCCTGTGTGCCATGCCCGCACTGGTGGACGCACGCACTGCCAGCCGCATCGAGCAGTTGTTCCGTAAGATTGGCGCGGAGGGGAAATGATCGAAGTACGGATCCAGGCCGAAGATTTCGACCTGACGCAAGAAATGGCGCAACTGCGCGCCGGCAACGCTAAAGTTGGCGCTATAGTCAGCTTCGTCGGCACGGTGCGCGACTTGAACGAAGGCGCCTCCGTTGCAGAAATGGAGCTGGAGCATTACCCCGGCATGACCGAGCAGTCGATCCAGGCCATCATCGACCAGGCCAAGGTACGCTGGCCGATTTATGGCGCGCTGGTCATCCACCGCGTCGGGCCGCTCAAGCCCATGGACCAGATCGTGCTGGTGGCGGTCACTTCACCGCACCGGGGCGAGGCATTCTCGGCTTGCGAATTCATCATCGATTACCTGAAAACCGAGGCGCCGTTCTGGAAGAAAGAACAGACGCCGGAAGGCGCCCGCTGGGTCGATGCGCGCAACAGCGACGATGAAGCTTTGAGAAAGTGGTCTTGAAAACTGTCAACGCGTCCTTAGATTGTCGTTGACAATTCATCAGGAGCGTTCGACATGCGTCAAGACAAACTTACAACAAAACTGCAGGAAGCACTCGCCGATGCCCAGAGCCTGGCCGTCGGCAACGACAACCAGTACATCGAGCCTGCGCACCTGCTGCTGGCCCTGCTGAACCAGGAAGACGGCGGCGCGCGTTCGCTGCTGCAGCGTGCCGGCGTGAATGTCGGCGGGCTGGCGCAGGCCTTGAAGCATGCGCTGGAGCGCATGCCCAAGGTGTCCGGCGGCGACGTCACGGTCGGCCGCGAATTCGTCAATATGCTGAACCAGGCCGACCGCGAAACCCAGAAGCGCGGCGACCAGTTCGTCTCCAGCGAGATGGTGCTGCTGGCGATTGCCGAAGACAAGGGCGACGCCGGCAAGCTGGCGCGCGAAAACGGCTTGCAGCGCAAGGCGCTGGAAAGCGCCATCGACGCCGTACGCGGCGGCGCCAAGGTCGACTCGCAGGAAGCGGAAGGCCAGCGCGAAGCCCTCAAGAAATACACCCTCGACCTGACCGAGCGTGCCCGCATGGGCAAGCTGGACCCGGTGATCGGCCGCGACGATGAAATCCGCCGCGCGATCCAGGTGCTGCAGCGCCGTACCAAGAACAATCCGGTGCTGATCGGGGAGCCCGGCGTCGGCAAGACCGCCATCGTGGA
This sequence comes from Duganella sp. Root198D2, assembly GCF_001428585.1. Taxonomy (NCBI): domain Bacteria; kingdom Pseudomonadati; phylum Pseudomonadota; class Betaproteobacteria; order Burkholderiales; family Oxalobacteraceae; genus Duganella; species Duganella sp. Root198D2. The sequence continues at coordinate 228,949 of NZ_LMIC01000051.1, forward strand.
AGGCCTGGCGCAGCGCATCGTCAACAACGAAGTGCCGGATTCCCTGCGCGGCAAGCGCGTGTTGTCGCTCGACATGGCGGCGCTGCTGGCAGGCGCCAAATACCGCGGCGAGTTCGAGGAGCGCCTGAAGTCCGTGCTGAAGGAGCTGGCGCAGGACGAAGGCCAGACCATCGTCTTCATCGACGAATTGCACACCATGGTCGGCGCCGGCAAGGCGGAGGGCGCCATGGACGCCGGCAATATGCTGAAGCCTGCGCTGGCGCGCGGCGAGCTGCATTGCCTCGGCGCGACCACGCTGGATGAATACCGCAAATACATCGAGAAGGATGCCGCGCTGGAGCGCCGCTTCCAGAAGATCCTGGTCGACGAGCCAAGCGTGGAAGCGACCATCGCCATCCTGCGCGGCCTGCAGGACAAGTACGAGCTGCACCACAAGGTGGAAATCACCGACCCTGCGATCATCGCAGCAGCGGAGCTGTCGCACCGCTACATCACCGACCGTTTCCTGCCCGACAAGGCGATCGACCTGATCGACGAAGCCGCCTCGAAGATCAAGATCGAGATCGACTCCAAGCCGGAGGTAATGGACAAGCTGGAACGGCGCCTGATCCAGCTCAAGATCGAGAAGGAAGCCGTCAAGCGCGAAAAGGACGAAGCCTCGCGTGCCCGCCTGCAGTTGCTGGACGATGAAATCGCCAAGTTGCAGCGCGAGTACAACGATTACGAGGAAGTGCTGAAGGCCGAAAAAGCCAATGTGCAGGGCACCACCCACATCAAGGAAGAAATCGAGCGCATCAAACAGCAGATGGAGGAGGCGACGCGCGCTTCCAACTGGCAGCGCGTGTCCGAACTCCAGTACGGCAAACTGCCGGAACTGGAAGCGCAACTGAAGCAGGCCGAAGCCGCCGGCGCCGCAGAATCGTCCGGCGACAAGCCGAAACTGCTGCGCACCCAGGTCGGCGCCGAAGAAATTGCCGAAGTGGTGTCGCGAGCGACCGGCATTCCGGTCTCGCGCATGATGCAGGGCGAGCGCGACAAGCTGCTGCACATCGAGGAGAAGCTGCACGAACGCGTGGTGGGGCAGGACGAAGCGATCAGTGCCGTGGCCGATGCCATCCGCCGCTCGCGCGCCGGCCTGTCGGACCCGAACCGCCCGTATGGTTCCTTCATGTTCCTCGGCCCGACCGGTGTCGGTAAAACGGAGCTGACCAAGGCGCTGGCGAACTTCCTGTTCGACTCGGAAGAATCGCTGATCCGCATCGACATGAGCGAATTCATGGAGAAGCACTCGGTAGCCCGCCTGATCGGTGCGCCGCCGGGCTATGTGGGCTACGACGAAGGCGGCTACCTGACCGAAGCCGTGCGCCGCAAGCCCTACAGTGTGATCCTGCTGGACGAGATTGAAAAAGCGCACCCGGACGTGTTCAACGTGCTGCTGCAGGTGCTGGACGATGGCCGCATGACGGACGGACAGGGGCGCACCGTGGACTTCAAGAACACGGTGGTGATCATGACCTCGAACCTGGGCTCGCAGAAGATCCAGTCGCTCGACGAAGCTGATCCGGCAGTGGTGAAGCTGGCGGTGATGGCCGAAGTACGCGGCCATTTCCGTCCCGAGTTCATCAACCGGATCGACGAGATCGTGGTGTTCCACGGCCTGGACGACAAGCATATCGGCTCGATCGCCCGCATCCAGCTGCAAATCCTGGAGCAGCGCCTGAAACGCATGGACATGGGCATGGAAGTGAGCGACGCCGCGCTGCAGAAGATCGCCGAAGCGGGCTACGATCCGGTGTATGGCGCACGTCCGCTCAAGCGCGCAGTGCAGCAGCAGATCGAGAATCCGTTGTCGAAGCTGATCCTGGAAGGCCGCTTCGGCCCGAAAGATACGATCCGCATCGAAGCCGACGGCAACGAGCTGGCCTTCCGCAAGGCCTGAGCTCAGCGGCCAGGCGTCCGGCAGACAACTTGCCGCCGGCGCCGGGCTTCTCCGGTGGCAGCCGAAGTCCAGGGGCGATAAACGTATGGATCTCGATAGGAGCACTGCATGAATGAGTCAAGGTTGGCGGGCCGGCTGGCGTTCCTGCGCGAAGCAGAGCGGCTCAAGAGTGTCCTGCGCAGTGGCTTTACCTCGAGCGGCCGGCCGGAGAGCACCGCCGAGCATAGCTGGCGGCTGGCGCTGATGGCGCTGGTGTTCGCCGACGAACTGCCCGGCCTCGATCTGGCCCGTGTGCTGAAGCTGTGCATCGTGCACGACCTCGGCGAAGCAATCCATGGCGATATTCCTGCAATCCACCAGCATGCCCATCCCGGCAAGTCAGCGCAGGAACGCGAAGACTTGCACATCCTGGCGCGCGACCTCGACCCGCTTCTGCGCGCGGAAATCATCGCCCTGTGGGACGAGTATGAAGCCGCCGCCACGCCAGAAGCCCAGGCGGTAAAAGCCTTCGATAAACTGGAAACCATCCTCCAGCACAACCAGGGCGATAACCCGCCCGGTTTCGACTATGCCTTCAACCTGGGGTACGGCCGCAAGCACACTGCCACGGCACCGTTATTCGTGAGGCTGCGTGAAATGGTCGACGCCGAAACAAGCCGGCGCCAGCAGGGCGCAGCGCCGATCAGACGCGGGAGCTGAAGAATTCGGTCGGCGGGCAGCCGAAGGTCTTGCGGAACATGGCAGTGAAGGCCGACTGGCTCGAGTAGCCCAGCGCATCGGCCACTTGCGACAAGGGCATGCCGCCGGAAATCATCGGCGCGGCGTGCGCCAGCCGGGCCTGCTGGCGCCACTGGCCGAAGCTCATGCCCAGTTCTTTTTCAAACAGGCGCGCCAGCGTACGCTCCGAAGCACCGGCTTTGCTGGCCCATTCCTCTAAAGTCTGGGTCGCGCCCGGATCGGCAAGCAAGGCATCGCACAGGCCTTTCAGGCGTTTGTCGCGCGGCATCGGGACGCGGATCGGGCGCGTTGCCAGGTGCGGCAGTTCATCCAGAATCAGGTTGCTGATCAATTGGGAGCGATGGCTTGGCACTTCCTGATCTTCCTGCTCCAGCGCCATGACCAGCTCGCGCAGCAGCGGTGACACTTCGAGTACCTTGCATGGTTCGCCGGGGAACGGATCGTAAGACGACACGAAATAGACAGGGCGCAGCCGGGCGGCCGCGATCACGCTCAGCGAGTGTTCGACATTGGCCGCGGTCCAGATCGCGCGTTGCGGCGGCACGATCCAGCTGCTGTCCATGGCGTTCAGGCGGATCACGCCGTTCAGTGCCAGGGTCAGTTGCGCGCAATCGTGGGAATGCCATTGCAAGGCCCGTTCGCAAATCAGGTCACGGGCGATCATGGTGACAGGCTGTCCGTCGCTCGGTTCGCGGCGGCTTTCGTGTGGTCCGGTATGGGTGACGACCTGGATCGGCATGGGTTGGCGGTTTTGCGATAAATGATGTCATCCTAGCTCAAAACAGACGCTCTAGGTTTTCCTACAATATTTCCATTCTCAATAGGAACGAGGTACGGAATGGATAATCAAACCTTACGCACGGACGCCCGTGTGATCGGCCTGGTCGGGCTGGCGCACGGCGTCTCGCACTTTTACCACCTGATCCTGGCAGCGCTGTTTCCCTGGCTGAAGACGGCCTTTGGCCTGAGCTACTCCGAACTGGCATTGCTGATGACGGTATTCTTCGTCGTTTCCGGCATTGGCCAGGCCCTGGCCGGCTTCGTGGTCGACCGGGTGGGCGCGCGCCGTGTGCTGTTCGCCGGCATGGCGATGCTGGGCATATCGGCCCTGGTGCTGTCGAACGCCCAGAATTATGCCGGCCTGCTGGCGGGCGCGCTGATGGCAGGCATGGGCAACAGCATCTTCCACCCGGCCGACTACACGATCCTCAACCAGCGCGTATCGCGCGACCGGTTGGCGCATGGCTTTTCGGTGCACGGCATCAGCGGAAGCCTTGGCTGGGCTGCTGCGCCGCTGTTCCTGACGGGAGTAGCCAGCGCCACCGACTGGCGCACAGCCCTGTTGTCGGCGGCTGCACTGCCTGCGATTGTGCTGGCGATCCTGTGGTGGAACCGTGAAGCGCTGCGAGCCGACCCGATTGCTGCGCATGCGCCCGGCGCCCAAAACGGAGGGTCGCTTGACTTCCTGCGCCTGCCTTCGGTGTGGATGTGTTTTGGATTTTTCTTCCTGACCGCGCTGGCGCTGGGCGGCATCCAGAGTTTCGCCTCGACCGGCCTGGTCAAGCTATACGGGATGTCGCTGGCGATGGCGACCAGCGCGTTCACAGCCTACATGCTGGCATCCGCGGCAGGCATGATGCTGGGCGGCTTCCTTGGCGCTGGCCGCAAGAACCATGACCGCACGATTGCCGCCGCATTCGCACTGGCTGCCGTACTGGCGCTGTTGCTTGGGCTGGCGGTTGTACCTGCCTGGGGCGCGCTGGTATTGATGGCGCTGGTCGGCTTCTTCTCCGGCATAGCCGGCCCATCGCGCGACTTGATGATCCGCGCCGCCGCGCCGAAGAATGCCACGGGCCGCGTGTATGGCGTGGTGTACTCCGGCCTCGACAGCGGCCTGTCGGTCGGCCCACTGTTGTTCGGCCTGATGATGGACGCCGGCAAGCCGCAGTTTGTCTTTGCCGGCATTGCCTTCTTCCTGCTGCTCGCAATCGCCACCGCCACAGGCGTCGGCAGCCGCACCCGCGCCACTGCCGGCGCCGCCGCGTAAATAGGTTGCCAAATTCGGTGCCAGGTCTGTCATTTGGACAGACGGCACATTCCTTTGATCTTTCTCAATACGCAAAATGACCCAGATTTGCGTATTGAGCTAAATCAAAGATATTGTGTCTGTGTCCGAATGACAGACCTGGTACCGACTTTTTTGGGAGTGATGCTATGAGTTTTGCTACGACTGACCTTTGTGATGACAATCCTGGCATGCTGGATGACGGTAGCCTGCAAGTGCTGTCGCCATTTTTCCGCCACTTTGGCAAGCGGGCCCGGTTTGCCGGGCCGGCGGCGACGCTGAAGGTGCATGAGGATAATGCGCTGGTGCGTGCAACCCTGGAAACCCCGGGCGCGGGAAGGGTGCTGGTGGTGGACGGTGGGGGCAGCTTGCGCCGGGCTTTGGTCGGGGGCCAGCTTGGTTTGCTGGCACAGAATAATGGCTGGGCTGGCGTGATCGTCGATGGTTGCGTGCGCGATAGCGCGGAATTGGCGGAGTGCGATGTCGGCATCATGGCCCTGGCTACGCACCCCCAGCGCAGCGCGCGCGATGGTGTCGGTAAGCGTGATGTGAACGTGCAGGTTGCCGGCGTGGCCATCCAACCAGGCGACTGGATTTATGCGGACCTGGATGGGGTGCTGGTGGCACGGCAAAAGCTTGCCTGATATTGTTGCGCTTTCCACGATGTGAAAACATCGTTTCATGCGATGGAAAGTGCACCAATTCAACCAACCTTGTTTCTCTCGAAATGAGAAATTACGTTCCGTATCATGGAATATTGCTGCTAAGCGCATGATTCGTCGAGGATAAATAGTGCTCATGTGTCTTATGTAAGACAGTGTTGCACCCAAACAATCAAGCCTAAGATATCCCTAACGGTTTTCGTTTTCTAACGCTTTCGTAGGAGATCATCATGGCAACTCGCGCCGAACAAATCGCTGCTTTGCAGCACGATTGGGATACCAATCCACGCTGGAAAGGCGTCACCCGCACCTATAGCGCGGAAGACGTGGTGCGTTTGCGTGGTTCCCTGGCCATTGAACACACCCTGGCAAAGCGCGGCGCGGAAAAGTTGTGGCACCTGGTGAACAACGAGCCTTTCGTCAATGCGCTCGGGGCCCTGACCGGCAACCAGGCCATGCAGCAGGTGAAGGCCGGCCTGAAGGCGATTTACCTGTCCGGCTGGCAGGTGGCGGGCGACGCCAACCTGGCCGGCGAAATGTATCCGGACCAGTCGCTGTATCCGGCCAATTCGGTGCCGATGGTTGTTCGCCGCATCAACAACACCTTCCAGCGTGCCGACCAGATCCAGTGGTCCGAGGGGAAGGATGATATCGATTATTTCGCGCCCATCGTGGCCGACGCGGAAGCCGGCTTCGGCGGCGTGCTGAACGCCTTTGAGCTGATGAAGGCCATGATCGAGGCGGGCGCTTCCGGCGTGCACTTTGAGGACCAGTTGGCGTCCGTGAAGAAGTGCGGCCATATGGGCGGCAAGGTGCTGGTGCCTACCCGCGAGGCGCTCGAAAAGCTGGCCGCTGCGCGGCTGGCGGCCGATGTGATGGGCACGTCGACCCTGGTGATTGCACGCACCGACGCCGAGGCGGCGGATTTGCTGACTTCCGATGTGGACGATAACGACAAGCCTTTCTGCACCGGCGAACGGAGCGTGGAGGGCTTCTACAAGGTCCGCAACGGTCTGGACCAGTCGATCGCGCGCGCGCTGGCCTATGCTCCTTACGCTGACCTGGTGTGGTGCGAAACCGGCAAGCCGGACCTGGCCTTTGCCAAGGCATTCGCCGAAGCCGTTCATGCCCGGTTCCCGGGCAAGATGCTGGCCTATAACTGCTCGCCGTCCTTCAACTGGAAGAAGAACCTGGACGACGCCACCATTGCCAAGTTCCAGAAGGAGTTGGGCGCCATGGGCTACAAATTCCAGTTCATCACGCTGGCGGGCTTCCATTCGCTGAATTACGGCATGTTCAACCTGGCCCACGGCTATGCGCGGCGCCAGATGTCGGCCTTCGTGGAGTTGCAGGAAGCCGAGTTCGCGGCCGCAGCCAGGGGCTTCACCGCCGTCAAGCACCAGCGCGAAGTCGGTACCGGCTACTTTGACGCCGTGACCCTGGCCATCCAGCAGGGCCAGAGCTCCACCACCGCGCTGCACGGTTCGACCGAAGACGCGCAGTTCTTCGACGAAAACAAGAAGGTCGCCTAACCGCGGGTCATGAACACGCAGTCCAGCAGGATCCCCGACGGGTGCTGGTACTGCATGCTTTCGATGGCGCGATAGCCTGCTGCTTCGTAAAAGGGCACGGCATTCAGCGAGGCGTAAAGGTGCAGGGCCGTGGGGTGGCTGGCCAGCTGCTCCAGGGCGCGCATCAAGGCCTTGCCGACGCCTCGGCCGGCAAAATGCGGGTCCACGAAGACCGCATCGACTTCATTGCGTTCCCGTTCGAGGATGGCGTAGCCGGCGAGTTCGCCGCCGATGTGCGCCTTGATGCCGCCGCCTTGCTTCAGGAGTGCGGGATAGGCCGCAGGGGCCGGGGCCGCGGCCCAGGTGTTCAATATATCCGGCGCGTAATGGGCGGCGCATTGCTTGCGAAGCGCGCGCGTGCGCAGTTCCCACAGGGCTGGAATGTCGGTGCTGGCAGCTGGCAGGAAGGCAATCATGCGGCCAGTGTACCGCAGGCCATGATGCGCATGAGATAATGCGGGCAAATCTTATCTTCCCGCCTCTCTTTTATGTTCAGTTACCGCCACGCGTTCCATGCCGGCAATCATGCCGACATCCTCAAGCACTTTGTCCTGGTCCAGGTCCTCGAATACCTGAACCAGAAGGACGTGCCGTATACCTATATCGACACCCACGCCGGCGCCGGCGTCTACTCGCTGGACAGCGCGCAAGCCACCAAGACTGCCGAATTCGAGACCGGCATCGGCCCGTTGTGGGAGCGTGATGACTTGCCGCAGCCGCTGGCCGACTACGTCCAACTGATCAAGGACCTGAACCCGAGCGGCAAGCTGCGCTTCTATCCTGGCTCGCCGTATTGCGCCGAAATCGTGGCGCGCGAAGAAGACCGCCTGCGCTTGTTCGAGCTGCACCCGTCGGATGCCAAGATCCTTGCCGATAATTTCTACAAACTGGAGCAGCACCAGGCTGCCAATGGCCGTCGTCCGACTGCGCGCGGCAAGCGCGTGATCGTCAACAAGGCCGATGGTTTCCTCGGCGTGAAGGCGCTGCTGCCGCCGCCGTCGCGCCGCGGCTTCGTGCTGTGCGATCCTCCTTACGAGGACAAGCAGGACTACAAGAAGGTCACCGAGATGCTGAACGATGCGCTGAAGCGCTTCCCGACCGGCACGTACGCGGTCTGGTACCCGGTGCTGCAGCGCATTGAGGCGCGCAACTTTGCCGAGCGCATGAAGCACTTGCCGGCCAAGAGCTGGCTGAACGTGACCCTGTGCATCAGCACGCCGACGCCTGACGGCATTGCGCTGCACACGAGCGGCATGTTCCTGCTGAATCCGCCGTACACGCTGGAGCCGATACTGCGCCAGGTGCTGCCTTATCTGGTCCAGGTTCTGGGCCGTGATGCCGGCGCCCAGTTCACGCTGGAGAGTGGTGATGCGACCACAGCGAAGAAAGGTGCGTCGCGCAGCGCATAAAAATATTGCCAAGACTGCACTAATGGGTATAGTCTTGTAACCATGTGTTTTAGCAATGGGGAAACCCATGACAGCCGTGGTTGAAAGTGAAGTGCCGATTCCAATGCCGTATGCCAATCAGTTCTTCTTGGCACGGCAACCCATCCTCAACCGCAGCCAGCGGCTCGTGGCCTACGAGCTGCTCTATCGAAATGCCGAAGTCCATGAAGCCCATGTGACTGACGGTGCCCATGCCACTGCTTCCGTCATTGCCCATGCTTCCGAGCTGGGCATGGAGCAGGTGGTTGGCGACCAGCTTGCCTTCGTCAATGTCGATACGACGGGGTTGATGAGCGATTTCATTCACTTCCTGCCCAACGATAAGGTCATCCTCGAGGTGCTGGAGTCGGTGGAGCCGACGCCGGACGTGCTGAGGCGGGTGCAGGAGTTGAAGCAGGCGGGCTACAAGTTCGCCCTGGACGATGTGGCGGGCGAGAGCGAGGCGGTGACGGCTTTGCGGCCGCTGATGGACGTGATCAAGGTCGACATCAAGCAGATCGAACGCGGCCGCTTGCCCGAATTGACGCGCTACCTGCGCAATCCGAACCAGAAGCTGCTGGCCGAGAAGGTGGAGACGGTCGAGGAGTTCCGCGAATGCATGGACCTGGGTTTTGAGTACTTCCAGGGCTATTATTTTGCGCGGCCGGTAATCCTGAGCGGGAAGAAGATTACGCCTTCCCAGTTGTCCATCATGCACTTGCTCGACTTGCTGAACCAGGATGCGGACCAGCGCGAGGTGGAGCGCAGCGTCAAACATGACCCCTTGATTTCCCTGAACCTGCTGCGGCTGGTGAATACGCCGTCGGTGGGAGCGCGCTTCCGCATCAATTCGGTCGGCCACGCCTTGATCGTCCTGGGGCGGCGCCAGTTGCAGCGCTGGCTGCAGATCCTGCTGTATGTGAAGGGCTCGGAATTCGATTCGCCGCTGCTGCAGATGGCGACCACGCGCGGCAAGACCATGGAGCTGGTGATGGGGCATACGCGGCCTTCCGAGAGGGTGGCGGCGGATATCGGCTTCACGGTTGGCATCATGTCGCTGATGGATGCGCTGTTCTCGGTGCGCATGGGCGAAATCCTTGATAGCGTCAATGTGCTGGACGAGGTGCGCGATGCGCTGCTGCATCGCGAAGGCGAACTGGGCCTGGCGCTGCGCCTGATCGAACTGATCGAGCGGGCGCAGGAGGGGCAGGAACTGACCGGCATCCTGCACAAGCTCGAGCTGGCGCCCTCGGCGCTGTATGCCTTGCAGTGCGAGGCGTTCGAGTGGGTCAATGAATATGCCCACTCGGTTCAATAGCCTATTGGGCCAGTAGCAGGAAAACCGTAGGCTTCTTGTGGAAGTCCGGCGCCTTGCCGGAGTCAAGCAGGCCTTTCCATTGAGCGCCCGTGCGGGTGTGGATCGTTTCCGTTGCCAGGCTGATGTCGGTGGCCACGCAGATCAGCGTGCTGCTGTGGCATGCGCCGACCAGCGCTTCCAGCATGGCGGCGTTGCGGTAGGGCGTTTCGATGAACAGCTGCGTTTGCTTTTCCTGGCGCGAGCGGGTTTCCAGTTCTTTCAGGCGCTTGGCGCGTTGCGCGGCATCGGTCGGCAGGTAGCCGTTGAAGGCGAAGCTCTGGCCGTTCAGGCCGCTGGCCATGACGGACATCAGGATGGAGGAGGGGCCGACCAGCGGGCGCACCGGGATGTGGCTGGCGTGGGCCAGGCGGACCAGGTCGGCACCGGGATCGGCCACCGCAGGGACGCCGGCCTCGGACAGCAGGCCGACATCGTGGCCGGCTTTCAGGGGCTCGAGCAGGGCTTGCAGCGCTTGGGCCGGCGTGTTGATGTTCAGCTCGCTGATGGCGATTTCCTGGATCGGCTTGGCGGTGCCGACTTGTTTCAGGAAGGCGCGCGCGGTCTTGGCGTTTTCGGCGACGAAGTGGGTGAGCTGGCTGGTAAGCTGCTGCACGTGCTGCGGGATGACCTGGTCCAGTGATTCGGTTGGGCCCAGGGTGTTAGGGATTAAAAACAGTGTTCCAGTCATATTACTTGGTAAAGAAGGTGACGCCGGCGGCGCGCAGCATGCCGGTCAATGCGATCAGAGGCAAGCCGGTGAGGGCAGTCGGATCGTTGGAGTCGATGCGTTCGAGAATGGCGATGCCCAGCGCTTCGTTCTTGGCGCTGCCGGCACAATCATAGGGCTGTTCGAGGCGCAGGTAGGCATCCAGTTCTTCATCCGGCAGGTCGCGGAACTTGACCGTGGTGCGGATGTCTTCAAGCTGGTGGGTATTGTTGCGCCCATCCCACAGGCACAGGGCGGTATGGAATACCACTTCGCGGCCGCGCATTTTCTGCAATTGGGCCAGCGCATTGGCATGGTTGCCAGGTTTGCCGATTTGTTCATCGTCCAAAGTGGCGACCTGGTCGGAGCCAATAACCAGTGCGCCCGGATGGCGGCAAGCCACGGCGGCGGCCTTTTCACGGGCCAGTCGCAAAGCGGTGGCGGACGGTGATTCGCCCGGTTGAGGGCTTTCGTCGATATCCGGTACGTCGACTGTGAAGGGCAGCTGGAGGCGCGACAGCAGTTGCCGGCGATAGGCCGAGCTGGATGCAAGGATGATGTTGGTTGTTTTCATCAGGGAAATGTTATATGCTCTCTGCGCCGTAGAAAAAGAGCGAAAAGTCTCGCAAGTCTTTGACGTGGTGTGGAAAATCCTGTTATTATCGCAGGTTTTCGAGGGAAATTTTAGCCAATGAATGCTTTTGAGATCGACGCTTTTGAATTTTGTCGGACCAACAGCAGCAAGGAAGGGGTAGCTCCCGTCGCTGAAATGACCCGGTTTGGCAAGGAATGCGCCAATACTTCCGGTGAGGTGTCCTGGAAGGTGGAAGGCGGTTCCAGCAAGCAGGGCTACCCGCAGCTGCGCCTGACCGTTGCCGGTAAAGTGCAACTGGTGTGCCAGCGCTGCCTGAGCCCGTTTGAATATGAAATCGATTCATCGACCATCCTGCTGCTCGGCAAAGATGACGCGGATGCGGACGAGATCGAGGAAGTCATTGACGATGAAAGCATTGACGTCATCGTTGGTGCGCGCTCCATGAATCTCATGGACCTGGTTGAAGATGAGGCCCTGCTGGCCTTGCCGCAAGCGCCGAAGCACGAGGTGTGCCCTGATACCTCGCTGGTCGACTCTGCGAAAAATGAGAAGGCATCGCCCTTCGCCGGCCTGAAAGGCCTGAAAACGAATTAATCGGTTTGTAGTAGCAAAGAACGTGTCAAAACGCGTGCAGTAATCGAGTTTGGCATGGATGTAAAAGCTCGATTCGCATGTTTTTGCGCATCGGATGTGTTAAAATCTTAGAACTTTAGTATTAGGAGTCATCATGGCTGTTCAACAGAACAAGAAATCCCCGTCGAAGCGCGGCATGCACCGTTCGCACGATTTTCTGGTAGCACCGAACCTGGCCGTTGAGCCAGTGACCGGCGAAACCCACCTGCGTCACCACATTTCGCCTAACGGCTTCTATCGTGGTCGCAAAGTGCTGAAGACCAAGAACGACGAGTAATCGACGTTTGTAGCCTTTGGCCACAAGACAAAGCGGTGCTACGCAGGTTCTCTGACGTCGCGCCGCTTTTTCTTTGAGTTATACAATGACAATCAAAATCTCTATCGACTGCATGGGTGGCGATCATGGCCCCTCAGTTACCATTCCCGCAGCAATCTCTTTCCTCAAGCACGAACCGAACGCCGAGCTGATCCTCGTTGGCCTGGAAGACGTTATTCGCGCTGAATTGAAGAAGCACCACGCCGAGGCCGAACCGCGCCTGACTATCCTTCACGCATCTGAACAGGTCACCATGGATGACCCGCTCGAGGTCGCTTTGCGCCGCAAGAAGGATTCGTCGATGCGCGTGGCCATTGAGCAGGTCAAGGCGGGCAATGCCGCCGCGTGCGTTTCTGCCGGCAATACCGGCGCGCTGATGGCAGTCTCGCGCTATGTGCTGAAAACCATGCCTGGCGTCGACCGCCCGGCGATCTGCAGTATCCTGCCTAATCAGAAGAACGGTCCGACCTACGTGCTGGACCTGGGCGCCAACGTGGATTGCGAGCCGCACCACCTGCACCAGTTCGCGATCATGGGTTCGGTGCTGTGCCAGGCTGCCGAGGGCATTGAGCGCCCAAGCATTGGCTTGCTGAACGTGGGTACCGAAGACATCAAAGGTAACGAGGTGGTCAAGGCCACGGCGGAGCTGCTGAAGGCCGACCATGCGCGCGGCGCCCTGAATTTCCACGGCAACGTGGAAGGTAATGATATTTTCAAAGGCACCGCCGACGTGGTGGTGTGCGATGGCTTCGTCGGTAACGTAACGCTGAAGGCGGTGGAAGGCCTGGCGCGTTTGGTGAAGACGGTGCTGACAACCGAATTCAAGCGAAATCCGATCACCATGCTGGGCGCCCTCATTGCGCGCTCGGCCCTGAAGCAGATCGGTAATCGCCTGAATCCTGCCCGCTATAACGGCGCTGGTTTGCTGGGCCTGCGCGGCCTGGTGTTCAAGAGCCATGGCGGGGCGGAGGCGGAGGCCTATGAATGGGCGATCCGTCGTGCATATGATGCGGCAAAAAACGACGTACAAGAGCATTTGTCGGCAATGATTGCCGAACTGATGCCGCAAGAAGAGCCGCCAACCGAACCGAGAGACACGCATGACCCTGTACAGCAAGATCGTAGGCACGGGCAGCTACCTGCCTGAGAAACGCGTCACCAACCATGAACTGGCGACCCAACTGGCTGCCAAGGGTATCGAGACGTCGGACGAGTGGATTGTGTCGCGCAGCGGCATCTCCGCTCGCCACTATGCGGAGCCGGAACAGGCTTCGTCCGACCTGGGCGTGATCGCTGCCAGGCGCGCGCTGGAAATGGCCGGCATGCAGCCGGACGATATCGACCTGATCATCGTCGCCAGCTCGACGCCCGACTTCTACGGCAGCTTCCCCAGCACGGCCTGCATCGTGCAGAAGAAGCTGGGCATGACCAACAACTGCGCGGCAGTGGACGTGCAAGCCGTGTGCAGCGGCTTCGTCTATGCGGTGTCGACTGCGGACAGCTTCATCAAGTCCGGCATGCACAAGAATGTGCTGGTGATCGGCGCCGAAGTTTTCTCACGCATCCTGAATTTCGAAGACCGTACCACCTGCGTGCTGTTTGGCGATGGCGCTGGCGCGATTGTCATGAGCGCGTCGCAAGAGCCGGGCATCCTGGCGTGCAAGCTGCATGCGGACGGTCGTCATTCCGATGTGCTGCGCGTACCGGGCAGCCTGTCCAACGGCGCCATCGCCGGCAGCGCTTTCCTCTACATGGATGGCCAGGCGGTGTTCAAGCTGGCAGTGTCGGTGCTGGAGAAGGTGGCGTACGAGGCGCTGGATGCGGCCGGCATGACCTCCGGGCAGATCGACTGGCTGATCCCGCACCAGGCCAATATCCGCATCATGAACGGCACCGCCAAGAAGCTGGGCATGGCGCCGGAAAAGATGGTGGTGACTGTCGACCAGCATGGCAATACTTCCGCCGCTTCGATCCCGCTGGCGCTTGACGTCGCGGTGCGCGATGGCCGCGTGAAGAAGGGCGATGTGGTGATGATGGAAGGTGTGGGCGGCGGCTTCACCTGGGGTGCCGTCCTGGCGCGCATGTTATAAAATGCAGTCCTTTTTAGAATAAGAAGTCTAAAGGTTGAAAGATGAATAAATTCGCGTTCGTGTTCCCGGGCCAGGGTTCCCAGGCCGTGGGCATGCTGGAAGGTTTTGCCGGCAACCCGGTGGTTGCGCAAACCCTTGCTGAAGCTTCCGATGCTTTGCAGTTCGACCTGGGCAAGCTGATTGCCGAAGGTCCGAAAGAAGAACTCGACCTGACCACCAATACCCAGCCGGTCATGCTGACCGCTGCCGTGGCAGCTTACCGCGCCTGGATCGCCGCTGGCGGTCCGGTGCCAAGCGTGGTTGCCGGCCACTCGCTGGGCGAGTACTCGGCCCTGGTTGCCGCGGGCGTGATTTCCTTTAAAGACGCGGTGCCGCTGGTGCGCTTCCGCGCGCAAGCGATGCAGGAAGCCGTGCCGGTAGGGCAGGGCACCATGGCTGTCATGCTGGGCCTGTCCGACGAAGACGTGCGTGCAGCCTGCGCCGAAGCCGCTGCCGCAGTGCCGGGCGAAATCGTGGAAGCAGTTAACTACAATGCGCCGGCACAAGTGGTGGTGGCCGGCCATACCGCTGCAGTCGAAAAAGCCTGCGAAATTGCCAAGGCCAAAGGCGCCAAGCGCGCCATGCGCCTGCCGGTCTCGGCCCCGTTCCACAGCTCGCTGCTGAAGCCGGCTTCGGACCGCCTGCGCGACTACATGGCGTCGATCCACTTCAACGTGCCGCAAATCCCGCTGATCAACAACGTCGACGTGGCCGTGCTGTCCGACCCGGCATCGATCAAGGATGCGCTGGTGCGCCAGGCTGCCTCCCCGGTGCGCTGGGTGGAAACCATGCAAAAAGTTGCTGCCGACGACATCACGAATGTGGTTGAATGCGGTCCGGGCAAGGTCCTGATGGGCCTGGCCAAGCGTATCGACGCCCGCCTGGTTGGCGAAGCCATCTACGACCAGGCAACCCTCGAGCGCATGCTGGAAACCCTGAAATAAAGAAGGACGATAATGACTCTCGCTAATCAAGTAGCACTGGTGACCGGCGCCTCGCGCGGCATCGGCAAGGCAATCGCGCAGGAACTGGCCCGCCAGGGCGCGAAAGTGATCGGCACCGCCACCACCGAAGCCGGCGCTGAAGCAATTTCGGCTTACCTGGCTGACATCGGCGCCGAAGCAGGCAAGGGCATGGTGCTGAACGTCACCAACGCCGAGCAGTGCGCTGCCATCATCGACGACATCTCGAAAACCTGCGGCGCCGTCGGCATCCTGGTCAACAATGCGGGCATCACCCAGGACAACCTGGCCATGCGCATGAAGGACGAGGAGTGGGACGGCGTGATTGCCACCAACCTGACTTCGGTTGGCCGCCTGTCGCGCGCGGTCCTGCGCGGCATGATGAAAGCCAAGACCGGGCGTATCATTAACATCACCTCCGTGGTGGCATCGGCCGGCAATCCTGGCCAGATGAACTACGCTGCCGCCAAGGCTGGCGTCGAGGGCATGACCCGCGCCCTGGCCCGTGAAATCGGCAGCCGCAACATTACCGTCAACAGCGTTGCACCAGGTTTTATCGATACCGATATGACCAAGGCGCTGGGCGAAGACCAGCATGCGACCCTGCTGACCCAGATTCCCCTGGGCCGCCTGGGCAAGCCGGAAGACATCGCTGCAGCGGTCACTTTCCTGGCTTCGCCAGCTGCCGCTTATATTACCGGTACCACCCTTCACGTGAACGGTGGTATGTATATGAATTGATACGGTTATGCGGCATAATGCCGCACGATCGCATCATTTAATAGTGATTTCAACGTAGATCAAATCAAACGTCGAAATTAGTTTATAGGCGCGCAAACCTGCTAAAATGCGCGCTTTCCGTAACAACATATTGGAGCCATAACATGTCGGATATCGAACAACGCGTTAAGAAAATCGTCGCTGAACAACTGGGCGTCGCTGAAGCAGACATCAAGACCGAATCCTCCTTCGTTGACGATCTGGGCGCCGATTCCCTGGACACCGTTGAACTGGTAATGGCACTGGAAGACGAGTTCGAAATGGAAATCCCAGACGAACAAGCTGAAAAGATCACCACCGTGCAGCAAGCGATCGACTACGCAACTGCACACGTCAAGGCCTAATCAAAGCCCTGACTCTCCGATCCACTCCGGGAGACTCGCTTGAGTTCTAAAAACCGTCGTGTAGTGGTCACCGGCCTTGGTGTAATTTCCCCCGTCGGCAACAGCGTTGCCGACGCGTGGAAAGCAATCACCGAGAGCAAGTCCGGGATCGCAAACATTACTAGTTTTGACGCGTCGGCCTTTTCCACCCGTTTCGCGGGTGAAGTGAAAGGCTTCAACGTCGAGGACTACCTCGACGCCAAAGAAGCGCGTCACATGGATAAATTCATCCACTTCGGCATGGCCGCTGGCATCCAGGCAATCCAGGATTCCGGCATCACGGTCACCGAAGAAAATGCCGATCGCATCGGCGTGATCATTGGTTCCGGCATCGGCGGCTTGCCGATGATCGAAGCGCAGAAGGAAGACTACGACAAGCGCGGTCCGCGCCGTATCTCCCCGTTCTTCGTACCGGCCTCGATCATCAATATGATTTCCGGCAACCTGTCGATCAAGTACGGCATGCGCGGTCCAAACCTGTCCATCGTGACGGCTTGCACCACCGGCCTGCATTCGATCGGTGCGGCTGCTCGCCTGATTGAATACGGCGATGCGGATGTCATGATCGCCGGCGGCGCGGAATCCACCGTATCGCCACTGGGCCTGGGCGGTTTCGCTTCGGCTCGCGCACTGTCCTCGCGCAACGATGACCCAGCTACCGCGTCCCGCCCATGGGACATGGACCGCGACGGCTTCGTGCTGGGCGAAGGCGCAGGCGTCATGGTTCTGGAAGAGTACGAACACGCGAAAGCGCGCGGCGCCAAGATCTATGCAGAATTGCTGGGCTTTGGCATGAGCGCCGATGCATATCACATGACCTCGCCTCTGGAAGACGGCGCTGGTGGCAGCAAGTCGGCGCAAAACGCGCTGAAGAACGCTGGCATCAACCCTGACCAGGTGAACTATGTGAATGCGCACGGTACCTCGACCCCGCAAGGCGACGTGGCGGAAGTCCAGGGTGTCAAGCGCACCTTCGGCGACCATGCCAAGAAGCTGGTTGTCAGCTCCACCAAGTCGGCCACCGGCCACCTGTTGGGCGGCGCTGGCGGCCTGGAGACCGTGTTTACCGTACTGGCGATCCACAACCAGGTGATCCCGCCGACCATCAACCTGTTCAATCAGGATCCGGCATGCGATCTGGACTTCTGCGCCAATACCGCGCGTGAAGCAACGATCAACTATGCGCTGAAGAACTCCTTCGGCTTCGGCGGCACCAACGGCAGCCTGCTGTTCGCTAAAGTCTAAACGGAACTTCCAAGCCTGGCCCCGGTCTTAGCACCGGGGCGAGCGCTTCCGCTGTACCCCCCCAGATTATTTATCCGATGTCGATCGCGGCCTCTGTCGCTGTCCGTCCGTCGCCATGCCTGAACGCTTTGCGGGCAGGAATTGTTGCGTCCGTGCTGGCCGTGGGTGCCTGGAGCGGGCAGCCTTTGCTGGCGGCAGCGGCGCTGGCAAGCCTGCGGCGCGAAGTCAATTGCAGCCACATTGATATTTCCGGTGTCGGAGAAATCCGGCTGACGGTATACCGGAAGCAGTGCCGGGCACGCTTGCTGGACGGCTGCACCGCCTGGCCCGGCGCCTTGCTGCTGCATATGGAGCTGGAACAGGGGCAACGCCTGTGGCTGGTCTTGCTGCCCGATTCAGTCGCGCGCGGCGAATGGCGCCGGCTGCAAGCAGCAGTGCGGGCCCAGCTTCAAAAAATGTGAACCAATCTTCGCGGGGCTGCTCTTATGTCGGAGGACCCAGATCGTGAGCTGGTCGAGCGGGCCCGGGCGGGAGAGCGGGCAGCCTTCGACTTGCTGGTGGCGCGCTACCAGCGGCGGCTGCTGCGGCTGGTGCTGCGCCTGCTGCGCGATCCGGCCGAAGCGGAAGATGTGGTGCAGGAGACCTTCCTGAAGGCGTACCGCGCCTTGCCGCGCTTTCGGGCCGAAGCAGCGTTTTACACCTGGCTGTACCGGATTGCCTTGAACGGCGCGCGCAATGCGATCCTGCGGCGGCGCCAGCGCAGTGCGCCGCAGGCTATAGCGCCGTCCCAGTTGCCGGCGCCGCTGCCCGAGATCGGTACCCCGGAATCGATGTTGCTCAGCAAACAGGTGATGCTGGCGATCGATGCGGCACTCGAGGCATTGCCGCTGGAACTGCAGACCGCCATCGTGCTGCGGGAGATCGAGGGCTTGAGTTATGAGGAAATTGCGCAAATCATGGAGTGTCCGCTGGGAACCGTGCGCAGCCGGATTTTTCGGGCGCGTGAAGCGATTGCGCGGCGCCTGCGGCCTTTGCTGGATTTGCCTGTCGATAAGCGTTGGTGAGGAGGGGCAATGATCTTGCTGCCGGATGAGGAAGGGCTGCCTGTGGGCGCCCAGGTCCATGCGATGATCGGGCAGGCGCTGCGGCAAAGCGTGGCCGGCGTCGAGCCGAGCGCCGGTTTCGCGGCGCGGCTGGCGGCCGCGCTCGATGCAGCGGGACAGGATGGCCGGCCGGCGGCGGCAGGCGCCCAGGCCGGCGAGGGCGGGCAAGCGGGCGAGCCCGCGCGTGATGCGGGGCAGGGCTCGGAGGCTGTTGAAACAGCCTCTTGAAACCGGGCGGGGTTGCCCGCAACATATCGTCACAATATCCGGCTCCCGTTTAACGCGAAGCTGATTTATATTGCTTGTTCTTCATTGACTTTCATTGAACGCAACCATGAAAAAAACCATGATTTCTGCGCTGGTCCTCAGTGCAGCCTCCCTCGGCCTGCCGGCCGTTGCCGGTTTCGCGCCCGCCTATGCAGCGGCTCCCGCCGTGGCCGGTTTACCGGATTTTGCCGACCTCGTTGAACGAGTCGGCCCGGCAGTCGTGAATATCCGTACCACCGAACGCATTACCCAGAAGGATGTCGACGCGGCCGGGCAGGCCGATGAAATGCAGGAATTCCTGCGCCGTTTCTTTGGCGGCCAGATCCCCCGCGGCCAGGGGCAAACCCCGCGCCGCCGCAACCTGCCTTCGCCGGGCCAGGAAATCCAGCGCGGCATCGGTTCCGGCTTCGTGGTGTCGGCCGACGGCTATGTGCTGACCAATGCCCACGTGGTCGATGGCGCCGACGAGGTCTACGTGACGCTGACCGACAAGCGCGAATTCAAGGCCAAGGTGCTGGGCGCCGATGCGCGCGCCGACGTGGCCGTGCTGAAAATCGATAGCGGCAAGCTGCCATACCTGACCATTGGCGACCCGAACAAGGCGCGCGTGGGCGAATGGGTGATCGCCATCGGCTCGCCGTTCAACCTGGAGAACACCGTGACCTCCGGCATCATTTCGGCCAAGGCGCGCGATACCGGCGACCTGCTGCCGCTGATCCAGAGCGATGTGGCGGTCAATCCAGGCAACTCGGGTGGTCCGCTGATCAACCTGCGCGGCGAAGTGATCGGCATCAATTCCCAGATCGCGACGCTGTCGGGCGGCTATAACGGTATTTCCTTTGCGATTCCGATTGACGAGGCGATGCGCGTGGCCGACCAGCTGAAGAAGTCCGGCAAGGTAACGCGCGGCCGCCTGGGTGTGCAGATCGGCGAATTGAACAAGGACGTCGCCGAGTCGCTGGGCCTGAAGAGCAACAAGGGCGCGGAAGTGACCCAGGTCGAATCGGGCAGCCCGGCCGACAAAGGCGGCCTGCGCGTGGGTGACGTGGTCATCAAGTACAACGGCAAGGAGATCGACCGCTTTGCCGACCTGACCCGCATGGTGCTGGGCACGGCGCCAGGCACCAAGTCGACCTTGACGGTGTGGCGCAAGGGCGCCCCGGTGGACGTGCACGTGACCGTGGGCGAGGCCGATCCGGACAGCAAGGTGGCCGGCCGTTCCGGCGGCAGGAAGGGCGAGAAGAAGGATGAGGCGCCTGCCAGCGCAGCCAATACGCTGGGCTTCGTGGTCAGCGACCTGACCCCGGCGCAGAAGCGTGAGCTGGGTGTAAGCGGTGGCGTGATTGTCGAAGATACCGACGGCCCGGCCGAGGCTGCCGGCCTGCGCCAGGGCGATATCCTGCTGATGCTGAATAACCAGGATATCGTGGATGCCAAGCAGTTCAATGCTGCCGTGGCCAAGCTGGATCCGAAGCGGGCCGCTGCCGTGCTGGTGCGCCGCGGCAGCCAGGCGCAGCACTTCTCGCTGCGTCCGACGCCGGCTGCCAAGTAAGCGCTGCCCCATCGTCGCCGCGCGTTTGTCGCCCATCGGGGCGGCAAGCCCGCGGCGGCCTTGCATTCGGTTTGCCGTTATGCCCCGGGGCGCTACAATGGCAACCCGCGCCCGAGGGGGCGCAGACCAGCCGACGCAAGCCCTGAATGCACTTCACACTGTACTCCCGCTCCTACTGCCACTTGTGCGACGACATGCTGGCCGCCCTGAATGCCCTGCAAACCCCGGAAAAGCCGTTTACCGTCGAGGTAATCGACGTCGATGCCGACGCGGCCCTGGTGGCGCGTTTCGATGAGCTGGTGCCGGTGCTATTTGCCGATCCGGCTGAGCCGGAACTGTGCCATTACTTCCTGGACGAGGCCAGAGTACGTGCCGTGTTGTCGGAATGATTGCTGTTCTGGCATTGTTTCTCTAGAAATCCGGCTTTCTCCTCTGAAATCCGGTAAAATGCCGGGGGTTACCCTTGCATTGATTTCCATAAAAAGGCGCTCAAGCGCCTTTTTGTTATAGCTCGCTTCGATTTTTAATGAATAACATTCGCAATTTTTCCATCATCGCCCACATTGACCACGGCAAGTCCACGCTGGCCGATCGCATCATCCAGCTGTGCGGCGGCCTGTCCGACCGCGAGATGGAAGCGCAGGTCCTCGACTCCATGGACCTGGAACGTGAACGCGGCATCACCATCAAAGCCCAGACCGCAGCCCTGAAATACAAGGCGCGCAACGGCGAAATCTACAACCTGAACCTGATCGACACCCCGGGCCACGTCGACTTCTCCTATGAAGTGAGCCGCTCCCTGTCGGCCTGCGAAGGTGCGCTGCTGGTGGTGGATGCGTCGCAGGGCGTGGAAGCGCAGACCGTAGCCAACTGCTACACCGCGCTCGACCTGGGCGTGGAAGTGGTGCCGGTACTGAACAAGATCGACTTGCCGAACGCCGACCCGCCAACCGCGATCGCGGAAATTGAAGACGTGATCGGCATTGAAGCCGGCGACGCGGTGCACTGCTCGGCCAAAACCGGCCTGGGCGTGGAAGATGTGCTGGAATCGATCATCGCCAAGGTGCCGCCGCCGAAGGGCGACCCGGAAGCGCCGCTGCAGGCGCTGATCATCGATTCCTGGTACGACTCCTATGTCGGCGTGGTGATGCTGGTGCGCGTGGTAAACGGTACCCTGCGTCCAAAAGAAAAGATCCGCCTGATGGCGACCGATTCGGTGCAGCTGGTGGAGGACATCGGCATCTTCTCGCCGCGCTCGGTTTCGCTGCCGCAGCTGAGCGCAGGCCAGGTTGGCTTTGTGATCGCCGGCATCAAGGAACTGAAAGCGGCACGCGTGGGCGACACCATCACCACCGTGGCCAAGCCGGCCACAGCGCCGCTGCCAGGCTTCAAGGAAGTGCAGCCGCAGGTGTTCGCCGGCCTGTTCCCGGTCGAAGCCAACCAGTATGACGCGCTGCGCGACTCGCTGGAAAAGCTGAAGCTGAACGACGCCGCCCTGATGTACGAGCCGGAAGTGTCGCAAGCGCTGGGCTTCGGCTTCCGCTGCGGTTTCCTCGGCCTGCTGCACATGGAAATCGTGCAGGAACGCCTGGAACGCGAATTCGACATGGACCTGATCACCACGGCGCCGACCGTGGTGTATGAGGTGGAAATGCGCGACGGCACCGTGATCCACGTCGACAACCCGTCGCGCATGCCGGACCCGAGCCACATCAACGAAGTGCGCGAGCCTATCGTCACCGTCAACCTGTACATGCCGCAAGAGTATGTCGGCTCCGTGATTACCCTGTGTATCGGCAAGCGCGGCTTGCAGATGGATATGGCCTACCATGGCCGCCAGGTGAAGCTGGTGTACGAAATGCCGATGGCCGAGATCGTGCTGGACTTCTTCGACAAGCTGAAGTCCACCTCGCGCGGTTACGCTTCGATGGACTACGAGTTCAAGGAAAACCGCGCCGCCGACGTGGTCAAGGTCGACATGCTGATCAACAGCGAAAAAGTCGACGCGCTGGCCATCATCGTGCACCGCGCCAATGCGCCATACCGCGGCCGTGCCGTGGCGGCCAAGATGCGCGAACTGATCCCGCGCCAGATGTTCGACGTGGCGATCCAGGCTGCCATCGGCTCCAACATCATCTCGCGTGAAAACGTGAAGGCGATGCGCAAGAACGTGCTGGCCAAGTGCTACGGCGGCGACATCAGCCGTAAGAAAAAACTGCTCGAGAAGCAGAAAGCAGGTAAGCGACGCATGAAACAAGTGGGCTCCGTGGAGATCCCGCAAGAGGCATTCCTGGCAATCCTTCAAGTGGACGAGAAATGACACTGCAATCCATCCTGGGCAATTTTGCTTTAATCCTGTTCGTCCTGATGGTGGTGACGGGGATCATCTGGGTCCTCGACCTGGTGGTATTCTCCAAGCAGCGCCGCGCTGCCGCCAACCGGGCCCTGGTCGAATACGACGAGCGCATGGCGCGCTCGGCGGCCAACGGCATCCGCATGGACGAGCAGGGCAATGCCCGCTCCAAGCTGGAAGCGGACATCCTGCGCCAGCCGACCTGGATCGAATATTCGGGCAGCTTCTTCCCGGTGATTGCGCTGGTGTTCTTCCTGCGCTCCTTCCTGTGGGAGCCGTTCAAGATCCCATCGTCGTCGATGGTGCCGACCCTGCTGGTGGGCGACCTGATCCTGGTGAACAAATACACCTACGGCATCCGCCTGCCTATCCTCAACAAAAAGGTGGTGCAGCTCAACGACCCGCAGCGCGGCGACGTGATGGTGTTCAAATATCCGAAGGACATGAGCCAGGATTACATCAAGCGGGTGATTGGCGTGCCGGGTGATAAAATTGTTTATCAAAACAAGCGTTTAACGGTGAATGGCCAGGTGGTTGGCTATACCGCGATGGAAGACTACCTGGAAGAAGGCACCCTTACTTACCAGAAACAGTTCACCGAGCAGCTGGGCGACGTGCAGCACCGCATCCTGAACAATGAGAAGGCGCCGCCGGTCCTGATCGGCCAGGTGGACGACAATTATCCGCACCGCGAAGCGTGCACCTACAACTATGAAGGCTTTTCGTGTGTAGTTCCTGAAGGAAATTACTTTATGATGGGCGACAATCGGGACAATAGTGCCGACAGCCGTATCTGGGGTTTCGTACCGGACAAGAACATCGTAGGCAAGGCTTTCTTCGTCTGGATGAACCTGGGTAATTTCAATTTTGATCGTCTTGGCGGCATTCGCTAAGCAGATAGGGGAGCAAAACATATGCGCATGCAGCGTGAACGTGGCATTAGCCTGATTGGCCTGATTTTTGTGATCGCCATCCTGGGGGTACTCGGCTTGATTGGTGCGCAGATCCTGCCGACCTTCATTGAGTACCGTTCCATCGCGGGTGCGATTGACCGTGCCAAGAAGGATGGCGGCGACAATATCAAGGCAATCCAGGACTCCTTCAACAGGAGTGCCGAAGTAGGCTATATCTCTTCGATTACCTCGCGCGACCTGCTTATCGAGCGCAATGGCGGCGAATTCGACATCAGCTTCGCCTATGAGAAGAAGATTCCCTTGTTTGGCCCGGCCAGCCTGCTGATGGAGTATGAGGGCACGACAAAAAAGGCTGGCGCAAAGAAGAAGGTTGAATAACAAGTGATGAATTTACAGTTATTGCAAACCAGGTTGGGCTACACGTTCCAGGATGTTGGATTGCTCCAGCAGGCCTTGACGCACCGCAGCCACAGCAGTTTGCATAACGAACGGCTGGAATTCCTCGGCGACTCGATCCTTAACTGCGTGGTCGCCTCCATTCTGTACGAACGTTTCAATTCCCTCGACGAGGGCGACCTGTCGCGTGTGCGCGCCAACCTGGTCAAGCAGCAATCCCTGTTCGAAATCGCCCAGAAGCTGGAGCTGTCGCAGTTCCTGCGCCTGGGCGAGGGCGAACTGAAATCGGGCGGTTTCCGCCGCCCGTCGATCCTGGCCGATACCCTGGAAGCCCTGCTGGGCGCCATTTACCTGGACGGCAGTTTCGACAAGGCCGCGGGCGTGATCCGTGCCTTCTACATCCCGATCCTGGACTCGGTCGATCCGCAGACCCTGGGCAAGGATGCCAAGACGCTGCTGCAGGAATTCCTGCAGTCGAAGAAGATCTCGCTGCCGCTGTATAACGTGGTCGCCACCCATGGCGCTGCGCACAGCCAGGAATTCGAGATCGAGTGCCTGGTGCCGAAGCTGGGCATCCAGGTGTTCGGGCGAGGCGGCAGCCGCCGCGCCGGCGAGCAGGCCGCTGCCAAGCTGGCACTGGAAGTCGCTGAGGAAGCCCTGAAGAAGGCGCCGTCCGCGGGCCGCAAGCCGCGCCAGCGCTCGGCCCAGCTCAAGCTGGCCGGCATTGCCACGGTCCAGGGCGAAACGGCGGCTGACAAGAAGCTCGCCAAACAATAACTGAATTGAGTTTGCATCATGACTAGTGCACCCACTCCCGCCGGCTTCCGCTGCGGCTACATCGCCATTGTCGGCCGGCCGAACGTCGGCAAGTCGACCCTGATGAATACGCTGATCGGCGCCAAGGTCAGCATCACCTCGCGCAAGGCGCAGACCACGCGCCACCGCATCACCGGCATCCAGACCGTGCCGGACGCCCAGTTCATTTACGTCGATACGCCGGGCTTCCAGACCCGCCACTCGAATGCGCTGAACAAGACGCTGAACAAGACCGTCACCAACACGCTCGAATCGTCAGACCTGATCCTGTACATCGTGGAAGCGGGCACCTTCGGCCCAGCCGACCAGCAAGTGATGGACCTGCTGCCAAAGAACGTGCCGGTGATCCTGGTGATCAACAAGTCCGACCGCGTGAAAGACAAGGCCGTGCTGATGCCGTTTGCGCAGCAGATCGCCGAGAAGTTCCAGTTCACTGCGATTGTGCCGGTCAGCGCCAAGCTGCGCTTCCAGCTCGACGGCCTGCAGAACGAGATCAAGAAGTACCTGCCGGAAAATGAACCGATCTTCGGCGAAGACGATATTACCGACCGCAGCGAGAAATTCCTGGCATCGGAAATCGTGCGCGAAAAGCTGTTCCGCTTTGTCGGCGACGAGCTGCCGTACACCAGCACGGTGCTGATCGAGAAATTCGAGCAGGAGGGCAACCTGCGCCGCATCTTCGCCGCCATCCTGGTGGAGCGCGACGGCCACAAGTCCATGATCATCGGTAACAAGGGTGCGCGCCTGAAGGAAGTCAGCACCCAGGCCCGCCAGGACATGGAAAAGCTGTTCGGCGGCCCGGTCTACCTCGAGATCTGGGTGAAAGTCAAATCCGGCTGGGCCGATAACGAAGCCGGCCTGCGCGCATACGGCTACGAATAATGTCTGAACTGGCAGCCGCTGCGCCCACCCAGCGCCGCCGCGCGCCAGGGCAGCAGCGCACCGTGGGCACCAGGGTCAGCGAGCAGCCGGCCTTCGTGCTGCATAGCTATCCCTACAAAGAAACTTCGCTCATCGTCGAGCTGTTCACGCGCGATTACGGGCGCGTGGCGCTGATTGCAAAAGGCGCCAAGCGGCCGCACTCCCAGCTGCGCGGCGTGCTGCAAACCTTCCAGCCGCTGACGACCGGCTGGACCGGCAAAAACGAGCTGCGCACATTGACTGACGCCGATTGGGTCGGCGGCATGCTGCCCCTCGAAAAGACCGCGCTGCTGTGCGGCTTCTACCTGAACGAACTGCTGGTCAAGCTGACCGCGCGCGACGATGCGCATGCCAGGCTGTTCGACCATTACGTCTCCACCCTCAACCAGCTGGCCCACAATGAACCGGCGCCGATCGTGCTGCGCAAATTCGAGATGGCGCTGCTGAAGGAGACCGGCGTGGCGGCCGACCTGGCGCGCTGCACCGACACGCGCACGAAAGTCGTGGCCGATGTACATTATGTGGTGGACCCGGATCGCGGCCCGCGTCCGGAGCGCGACGACGACACAGCGCCGCGCGTCGCCGGCAAGACACTGCTCGACATGGAGCGCGAGGATTACACCGACCCGGCCACGCAAGCGCAAAGCAAACAGTTGATGCGCTACCTGTTGTCCTGGCATCTTGGCGGCGCGCCATTGAATACGCGCCAGATATTGATCGATTTGCTGCAACTTTAAGAAAAGAATATGAGCTTCCTGTCTCCCTCCGGCACCGTCATCGACCTTGGCGTGAATATCGATCACGTGGCCACGCTGCGCAATGCGCGCGGCACCGTGTATCCAGACCCGATCCGCGCTGCGCTGCTGGCCGAACAGGCCGGCGCCGACTGCATTACATTGCACCTGCGCGAAGACCGCCGCCACATCAAGGATGCCGACGTGATTGCGCTGGCGCCGCAACTGCTCACCCGCATGAACCTGGAGGCGGCCGTCACCCAGGAAATGATCGACTTCGCCTGCCGCATCAAGCCGGCCGACGTCTGCCTGGTGCCGGAAAAGCGCACCGAGATCACCACCGAGGGCGGCCTGGACGTGGTGCGCTTCCACAAAGAGGTGGAAGCCGCCGTCAAGCAGCTGCAAGGGGAGGGCATCCGCGTTTCCCTGTTCATCGATGCCGACGAAGAGCAGATCAAGGCCGCCGCCGCCGTTGGCGCGCCAGTGATCGAGCTGCACACCGGCGCCTATGCCGATGCCGAAGGCGACGCGCAGGCGCGCGAGCTGGCGCGCATCAAGGACGGGGTGCGCTGGGGCGTGCAGAATGGCCTGAAGGTCAATGCCGGCCACGGCCTGCACTACACCAATGTCCAGGCCATCGCTGCCATTCCGGACATCGCCGAACTGAACATCGGCCATGCCATCGTGGCGCACTCGATCTTCGCCGGCTGGGAGAATGCCGTGCGCGAGATGAAGGCCATCATGGTGTCGACCCGCCTGGGCGCGAAATGATCTACGGGATCGGGACGGACGTCAGCAAAGTACCCCGCATCGCCGCCGCGCTTGAACGCAGCGGCGAGCGCTTTGCGCGCAAGATCCTCGGTCCTGACGAATTCCTGGTCTACCAGGAACGCTGCGCCCGCAGCCCGCTGCGCGGCGTGCGCTATGCTGCGACCCGCTTCGCCGCCAAGGAGGCCTTTTCCAAGGCGCTCGGCCTGGGCCTGCGCCCGCCGATGACCTGGCACACGGCGCAGTTGCTCAATGACGACTTGGGCAAGCCCTATATGGCCTGCAGCGGTGCACTGGGCG
Source organism: Duganella sp. Root198D2 (assembly GCF_001428585.1). Taxonomy (NCBI): domain Bacteria; kingdom Pseudomonadati; phylum Pseudomonadota; class Betaproteobacteria; order Burkholderiales; family Oxalobacteraceae; genus Duganella; species Duganella sp. Root198D2. The sequence continues at coordinate 256,581 of NZ_LMIC01000051.1, forward strand.
AATTCATGTTGCAGAACGCGCTGGTCGCCCATATCTCCGTGAGCGATGAAGAGGATTACGCGGTTGCCTATGCGATCGTCGAGCGAGCGAATGACTGAAGAAACCTTAGACCCACGCGAACAGGTGCTGGCCACCGTTGCCAAGCTGCCCAACCTGCCCGGCGTATACCGCTACTTCGATGCCGAAGACAAGGTGCTTTACGTGGGCAAGGCGCGCGATCTGAAGAAGCGCGTGTCGAGCTACTTCCAGAAGAACCTGTCGAGCCCGCGCATTGCGCTGATGGTCGAGCGCATCGCGCGCCTGGAGACCACGGTAACGCGCAGCGAGGCCGAAGCGCTGATCCTGGAAAACAACCTGATCAAGGCGCTGCAGCCGCGCTACAACATCCTGTTCCGCGACGATAAGAGCTATCCCTACCTGAAGATCACGGGCGGCGACGTGCCGCGCATGGTGTACTACCGCGGTGCGGTGGATCGCAAGCACCAGTATTTCGGCCCGTTCCCTTCATCGTGGGCGGTGAAGGAATCGATGCAGATCCTGCAAAAGGTTTTCATGTTGCGCACCTGTGAAGACAGCGTCTACATGAACCGCACGCGCCCCTGCCTGCTGCACCAGATCGGCCGTTGCAGCGGCCCTTGCGTGGGCCTGATAGCCCCCGAGGACTACCGCAACGACGTCAATAACGCAGCGCGTTTCCTGCGCGGCCGGCAGACCGAGGTGATGCAGGAACTGGAGCAGAAAATGCTGGCCTATGCCACCGAGCTCAAATTCGAGCAGGCGGCGGTGGTGCGCAACCGCATCCAGTCGCTGTCCAAAGTGCTGCACCAGCAGTCGATGGAAACCACCGGCGACCAGGACGTGGATATCCTGGCCGTGGTGGTGCAGGGCGGACGCGCCTGCGTCAACCTGGCCATGGTGCGCGGCGGCCGCCATCTGGGCGACCGCGCCTACTTCCCGACCCATGTGATGGACGCCGAGGTCGTAGCCGAGCGCCCGATCGAGCAGGAAGTGCTGTCAGCCTTCCTGGTGCAGCATTACACGGAAAAGAGCATCCCCGGCACGCTGATCCTGAATATCGAATTCGACCAGCCGGAGCTGATCCTGGCGCTGCAGGAGCAGTGCGGACACCGCATTCACCTGATCTTCCAGCCGCAAGGCCAGCGCCGCCAATGGCAGGACCTGGCGCAAAAGGGCGCCGAGATCTCGCTGGCACGACTGCTGTCCGAACAAGGCTCGCAGCAGGCCCGCACCCGCGCGCTGGCCGAAGTGCTGGGACTGGAAAATGAAGACCTCGACACTCTGCGCGTGGAGTGCTTCGACATTTCGCATACGGCAGGCGAAGCGACCCAGGCTTCGTGCGTGGTATTCCACCATCATCAGATGCAGAACGGCGAATACCGCCGCTACAACATCAACGACATCACGCCGGGCGACGATTACGCCGCCATGCGCCAGGTGCTGACGCGCCGCTACGAGAAAGTGGCCGGCGGCGACGGCGTGATGCCGGACGTGGTGCTGATCGACGGTGGCAAGGGCCAGGTTGAGATGGCGCGCCAGGTGTTTGTCGAACTGGGGCTGGACATCAGCCTGATCGTCGGCGTGGCGAAAGGCGAGGGCAGGCGTGTCGGCCTCGAGACGCTGGTCTTCGTCGATGGCCGCGAGCCGCAGGAACTGGGCAAGGAATCCGCCGCCCTGATGCTGGTGGCCATGATTCGCGACGAGGCGCACCGCTTCGCCATCACCGGCATGCGGGCAAAGCGCGCAAAGGCGCGCCAGACCTCGCGCCTGGAGGAGATCGAAGGCATCGGTGCCAAGCGCCGGCAAAAGCTGCTGTCCCGCTTTGGCGGCCTGAAAGGCGTGATGAACGCCAGTATCGAGGACCTGAAGTCGGTGGAGGGTATTTCCCACACCCTGGCAGAAGAAATCTACCGGCAGTTGCACTAGAGTGGCTTTGAATGCGCCGCCGTTATACACTAGCGGCGCGTCATTACAATTCTTATACACCGCATATGCCTTTCAACATCCCGATCCTTCTGACCTGGTTGCGCGTCGCGCTGATTCCCCTGGTCGTTGGCGTGTTTTACCTTCCTGTCACCTGGCTCACTCCGCACGAACGCAATCTGGCCGCCACGCTGATCTTCATCGTCGCCGCCGTTACCGATTGGTTCGACGGCTTCCTGGCACGCCGCTGGAACCAGACTTCGGCATTTGGCGCCTTCCTCGACCCCGTAGCCGACAAGCTGATGGTGGCAGGCGCCTTGCTGGTACTGCTTAACCTGGACGGCGGCAGATGCCATCCGATCGTCGCCTTCATTATCATTGGCCGCGAGATCACGATTTCCGCCCTGCGGGAGTGGATGGCGCAGATCGGCGCCTCCAAATCGGTGGCGGTCAGTTCGATCGGCAAGATCAAGACCGCCGCGCAAATGAGTGCCATCCCAATGCTGCTCTACTACGACGTGCTGTGGGGTGCCATCGACACGCGCTTCTGGGGCGACCTGCTGCTGTGGCTGGCCAGTGTGCTGACTGTGTGGTCCATGTTCTATTACCTGAAGAAGGCATGGCCCATGATTAAGGAACGTTCGGGCAACTTATCCTAAATAACAATATTGCCCCTTGACAGCGCCCATAGTTCATCTATAATGCTGGCCTGCTGTTGATGACGGCGCAGTGATGCGAAGCGGGAGTAGCTCAGTTGGTAGAGCGCAACCTTGCCAAGGTTGAGGTCGAGAGTTCGAGACTCTTCTCCCGCTCCAAAAGTCATCAGCAACAAAGCGGTAAGCAAGCAGTAATAATCGCACTGGAAATATGAGAATGTTTCTGCGATAATGCGGTTCCTCTGAAATGCGGGAGTAGCTCAGTTGGTAGAGCGCAACCTTGCCAAGGTTGAGGTCGAGAGTTCGAGACTCTTCTCCCGCTCCAGTTCACTGGAGCAGCAGTAGTAGTAAATGAAATAACTCCATGCGGGAGTAGCTCAGTTGGTAGAGCGCAACCTTGCCAAGGTTGAGGTCGAGAGTTCGAGACTCTTCTCCCGCTCCAAGTTTTTCAAACCCATGCGGGAATAGCTCAGTTGGTAGAGCGCAACCTTGCCAAGGTTGAGGTCGAGAGTTCGAGACTCTTTTCCCGCTCCAGAATTCGAAGAGACACGCGACCTGCCGCGGCTCTTGTGTGACCCCTTCGGCGGGGTAGCAAAATGGTTATGCAGCGGCCTGCAAAGCCGTGTACGCCGGTTCGATTCCGGCCCTCGCCTCCAAAACGTCAAGGGTTTGCTGCTGTGAGTGGCAAATCTGATAAAAGTCCCCGAGAAATCGGGGATTTTTTTTGCTTCGCGAATCGCACTGGTTCGATACGTCTCCTGCATACTTGGTGTTTTCAGCATAGATGTTTAGACCACGCTCTATCAAGCTGAGCCACAGCATTTAGTCGGCGAAATCCGAAATGATTTGTTGACGAACTGTTGAGAGGCGACCTCGAGGCAAACGGCAAATCGTGGAACAGTTCCTCAAGTTTCGACGGATGAGCTTTTGAAGGAGTCTTGTCACTGGTGGGCACGCCCTGGATCGGGGAACGCGGCTGCGCTGACAATGCAGCAATCACTCAAACGTTGGAATGATAATGACCAAAAGATCTTCAAAAGTGTGTTTGGACGCGCTGATGGCGTCCCGTAACTTTATTAAAGAGATTGCTCGGCGGGAGCTACAGGCGGGTCTGGCGCTGAGCACTGAAGACTTCAGACATGCCACGTGGGCCGATTACAATTATCGTGATCCAAAGGGCAAGCACGACCCATCGGGGGTAAATGCATTTGTAAAGACGGAAGACGTCTCACATACGATTTATTTGGGTGGGCTTTGGAATGTAATAAGGGAAAAAGGTGCAGTTGAAATTGGTGCGCTAATAGTTCATGAATTGACCCATTTTGATGACATTGGCTATTCAACTGATGGCTACAGCAAAGTAGGTCGAGGCAGTGGAACAGTAAATAGTCCTGCTGAGATGGGAAAAATGCGGAGGGAGTTTCCTGAGCATACTTTGCAGCATGCATACTCGATTGAAAATTACGCTAGGGATACTGGGAAATGATCAATACAGCGTTGGGAATGTCGATGGTTGCAATGATCCATACGATTGGCCACCGGTTCAAACGACCTTCTATTATGGAGGTGACTGCGATCTACGGATAAAAGAACGCTAGCGAAGTCTGTCTATTCTATTTGCGGAGAACGGGTATGAAACGACCTGCACATATATATGTGATGACGGGACCTCGTTTTATATAAATCTGAGCAATTGGAAGCAGCCGAATTGCCCAGCCTATTGAGGGAATGGGAAATGAACTTTCGTTTTGATCTCACCAAGGAAGCCGTGGCAGCGCTACTTAGCTTCTTAAAGGAAATTCCAGAAGTCGAATTTGCTGTTTTTGCGCCGGTTCAGGATGCAAGGGATGCCGAGAAAAAAAGGTGGGCCATGGGCATTTACGACAAGAAGAACCTGGGCGCCGAAGAGACGATCCTCGTGGGTGGACTTGAGTTCTACATTGATCCATCCATGTCGGCGGCGTTGTACGGTCAGACGCTCTCCTATATCGACGGTGCATTTGTCATTGTTTGATATTTGAATTTCTCGACCCGAAGACCTAGAAAGGTGACCGTCGACACCTGGCGCCTGGCCGCGCCATTTTTTGCCAGCATCGAAGTCTGACTGATGATGCTGGTGGCCGCAGCCACGGTGGGTCGCGTGTTCCTTGCTGCGATGGGAGATGCCCGCGCTGCTGGCAATTGGCATTGCTGTCGGATATCTCGTGCTGCGCCCCGTGTTGCATGCCAAAGGCATCCTCAGTTGGCCATTTCTGTAGGGCTAGTCTGCGCAATGATTGCTCTATGGCAATTCGCTTGCTCGTGAAAATTTTCCTCACGGCCCCCTAAACTTTCACACAAATCTCTGGATACCTTGCTAGAGGGGTCACAACACGAATTGACGTGTCTTGATCGTACGCATGGGTTACGCAGGCGCCCCGCGCGCCGAAAAATCAGGGACTACAAATGGTAGCGATCGTTAGCGGTAATGGCGCAGGCATCTTGAACACCTCGGCTGGCACGCTCGGCCAAGGCGGAGTGTTTGGCAATGCAGCAAATGGAAACTCAAAAGACTCCGTCTACATCAATATTGCCAACGGTAACCTTTTGTTGCAAGACCAGGATGACTGCATCGTTGCGCGAGGTGTCGATTCGGAAATCGTGCGGACCTACAATTCACAGGGCCAGCTGAATACTGGCGACGGTGTCGGCTGGCGGCAGGCCACACGCAGGCAATTGACCGGCCTGACGGGCACCGTCAATACCGCCGGCAGCACCATCACCCGCATCGTCGGCGACGGCAGCGCGACAGTGTTTACTTACGATGTCGCGCGCGCGGCATACTTCACTACCGAGGGCGGGGGCGCCTACCAAACCATTACGTTCAGTGCCGCCAACAATCAATGGACCTGGCAGGCGGATCACAATGATCTGTACGGTGAGCATGAAGTCTACAACGGTACCACAGGCCTGATTTACTCCGCGACCGACTACAGGTATGGAGCAATTTTTTACTTTACCCACGACAGTTCCAATCGGCTGACCAAGCTCACCAATGCACATGGCGACACCACCTACTTTGATTACGTGAACGGTAATGTGAGCAAGGTCCGTACGGTGATGGCTGGCGTGACGGGGGATTTCAGCCGGGTCAGCTATCAGTACGATGCCTTGAATCGCCTTACCGGCGTTATCACCGACCTGACGCCGGAAAACAAGGCTGACGCCAAGACCTACACCGTCAACTACACCTACCTTTCGAATACCTCCCAAGTAGAAACGGTGACTCAAAGTGACGGCACGCGACTGAACTTCACTTATGTGCTCCACGACGGTAAAAATAAAGTAGCCAGCGTCACCGACGCCCTTGGCCGAAGCACCTCATTCGACTATACGCAACCCGGCAAGACGATTGTCACCGACAGTCTTGGCTTCAAGACCGCCTACGCCTACGACGCGAACGGCCAACTGCTCAGCGTAACGGCGCCTGCGGTGGCGGGTGTATCGCAAATTACCCAATTCGAATATGACGCTGCGGGTAATATCTCGCGCACTGTCGACGCGCGCGGCCTGGCGACCACTTATGGCTACGATGGCAACGGCAACCGCATCCTGGAGCGCGACTCCACCGGCGCGACGATTACCCGTACCTTTTCCAGCGCCAACAAGGTGCTCAGCGAAACGCGGTATATCGATCTCGATCCTGATGGCGCAGGCGGCCTGTTGCCGACCCAGAAGCTGACGACGCGTTATGTCTACGACACTTACAATGTCGTACGCTTCATCATCAGCCCGGAAGGCCGGGTGCGGGAATACCGCTACAACGCCCAGCATCAGCTCCTGGTGGACCTGGCGTATATCGGCATCAAATTTGCCGAGAACAGTGCGGAATCGGCCTACGCTTACAACGCCATGGTGACGTGGTCGCAGAGCACCGCGGTCAAGGCCGCGGCGGCAACCCGGGTCGACTACGCTTACGATGGACGCGGCCTGGTCATGCAAAGCACTTCGTACGCCGCAACTGCCGGTGCCTCAAATGCCGCGCCTGCAATCGGCCCTGACACGGCGATCGTGCAATATGTGTACGATCATGCCGGCCAGTTGCTGCAATCGATCGACGGCAACGGCAACACGACGACCTATGCTTACGATGGCCTCGGCCGCCAGCTCTCCGCTACTGACCCGCAACAGAACGTAGTGCTGCACACCTATGACGATGCAGGTAACCGTATCGTCACCCGTCGCGCGGACGGCGTTACCAGCACTTCGACCTACGATAAATCAGGCCAGCTGTTGGCTACCGTGCTGGCAGAAGCGAATGGCACGGTGGTGGGCACTAGCAGCTATTTGTACGATAACGCAGGCAAACTGCGCACAGTCATTGATCCCAATGGCGGCCGTAGCCACATCCTCTACGACGAGGCAGGCCGCAAGGCCGCAACGGTTACGGCGGCCGGTAGCCTGACCGAGTACCGCTATGATGCCAACAACCAGCTCGCGCTGACCATCGCCTACGCAACTTCGGTCAGCCAAGCTTCGTTGGCTGCCCTGATCGGCACCGACGGCAAGCCAGTGACTGCGACGCTGGAAACGGCAGGCCTGCGTCCGGCAGCTACAGCGGCAGACCAGCGCGAATGGCGCCTGTACGACAATGCCAATCGCCTGCTCAAAACGGTCGATGCACTTGGCTACGTGACCGATTACAGCTACGACGGTGCATCGCGCCTGCTTGATACAATCCGGCGTGCGACGGTGATCGATTTGACGGCATTTGCCGCTAATCCGAACGTCGCCAACGCGAGCCCCGCGCCGCATGCCAACGACCGCGTCGCGCGCAACAGCTACGACAAAGACGGCAAGCTGCGCTTCACGATGGACGGTGAGGGCTACCTTTCCGAATTCCAGTATGACCTGGCGGGACGCCATACCGGTACCGTGCGTTACGCCGCCGCAGTCGACCCAGCCGCCCGTTCGGGTAGCGGCTGGATGACGGCCGCGGCCAGCTCGGTTGGGATCACTGCCAGCACCACTTATGATGGCCGGGGCCAGGTGGTATCGCAAACGGATGGCGCAGGCAACACGACTACATTCACCTACGATGGCCAGGGCAACGTCCTGACTTCAACTACGGCGGGTGTGGCAACGTGCTTCGTCTACGACAAGCTTAACCGCCTGATCGAGAGCCATGCAGACGCCAATGCCAGCAACGTCACCAGCAAAGTCGCCTACGATGCGCAAGGCAACAAGGTTGCGGTCACTGATGCGATGGGCAATACGACTCGTCTTGTTTATGACGCCAGCAACCGTCAGGTCTTCAGCATTGACCCGTTGGGCATCGTTACCGAGACCAGGTACAACGCCAACGGCAATGCAGTAGCGACAATCCGCTATTCCAAGGCGATCAATGTAGTCAGCGCTGAGCAGGTGCTGGGCGCTTCCGATGTGCGAGCGGTGCTCAGTGCCGATATCGAATCGGTCGTGCACCAGCGTTACGACCGGGATGGCCGCCTGACCTGGACCGTGGATGCGACGGGCGCCGCCACGCAGTTGGTCTACGACGCAAAGGGCAATGTAGTCAGGCGGATCGCCTACAAGAATGCGCTTGGCACAGATGAGTTGGCAAGCCTGGCAGCAAATCCCGGTGCAGTGCCTGTGCCTGCCAATGAGTTCACTGCCACCAGTTACATCTATGACGAAAATGACCGACTGGTGTTCACGATCGACGCCATGGGCGCGGTCGCGGAAAGTCGCTATGATGCCCAAGGCAACGTCATCGAGACGGTGCGTTATGCCACGCCTATCGATACCAGTAATACGCAAACGCCGGCAGTATTGGCGGTCAGGGCGCTGCTGCGCGTGGACGCCGCGAAGGACGTGCACGAATTCCGGCGCTATGACAAAGAAGGGCACCTGACATGGAGCGTCGATGCTGCTGGTGCTGCGACGCAGTTCATCTACGATGCTAATGGTAATGTAGTGAAGCGCTTGGCATATACCGACCCGCTGACGGCGGCGGCCCTGGCATCGCTGGCGGCTGACGCGTGTGCGCTTCCCGCCCCGGCTGGCGCATCGAGCATGACCCAGTTCGCGTACGATGGCGACAACCGCCTGGTCTTTACGGTCGATCCGCTGGGCATCGTGAGCGAGAACCGCTACGATGTGCGCGGCAACGTTGTCGAGACCGTGCGCTATGCCGTGCCGATTACGCTGGCCAATGACGCCCAATTGACCGTAGCGTCCATCAAGCCGCTGCTGCTGGCGGACGCGAAAGACGTACATCAATTCCAGCGTTATGACGCGCTTGGCCGCCTGGCCTGGAGTGTCGACGGCACGGGTGCCGCAACGCAGCTCTTCTACGACAACAGCGGCAACCTGATCAAGCGCCTGGCGTTCACTGAACGCCTGACGCCAGCAGCCATGGCATCGCTGGCCGGCAACGCGAGTGAGCTGCCGGCGCCAACCGGTGCGTCGGCAATGACCCAGTACGCCTACGACGCCGACAATCGCCTGGTCTTTACCGTCGATGCGCTGGGCATCGTCACCGAGAATCGCTACGATGTGAATGGCAAGGCCGTTGAGACGGTGCGCTATGCAACTCCAGTTGCAGTGGGCGACAGCACGCAGCAGCTGAGCGCAGCGGCGATCAAGGCCCTGGTGCAGGCCGACGCGGCGAAGGACGTGCATCAATTCCAGCGCTACGACAAGGACGGCCGCCTGGCCTGGAGCGTGGACGGCACCGGCGCCGTCACGCAGCTCATCTACGACACCCAGCATCGGTGACGTGCACCCCATAGGTCTCGATGTCGCTAAGGCATTCGTNAAGGACGTGCATCAATTCCAGCGCTACGACAAGGACGGCCGCCTGGCCTGGAGCGTGGACGGCACCGGCGCCGTCACGCAGCTCATCTACGACACCCAGGGCAACCTGGTCAAACGCCTGGCATACGCTGGAGGCCTTACGGCATCGGCGCTGGCCTCCTTGAGTGCCGACGCGAGTGCAATTCCGGCGATAACTGGCGCATCGACTATGACCCAGTACGTCTACGATGCCGACAACCGCCTGGTATTTACGATCGATGCGATGGGCGCGGTCGCTGAAAGCCGCTACGATGCCCTGGGCAACCTGGTCGAAACAGTGCACTATGCGACGCCCATCGCGYTGACGGCGGTAAGTGCGACGGATGGAAAAACACTCAGCCTCGCTGGCGGGTCCTTCCCAGCTATCGTTGGGGCAGCCGCAGCGGTCGACACCACGAAGACGTACAAAGTGCGCGCACGCGTACGGCAAACTAGTGGCGAGGCCGAAGTCACTGTCGGCGTGAGGACGACGGATGCGAACGGGAAGATCCTGCAGAATATCGCTCCGGGCGCCACATCCAGTTATCCTGGCGGATATTATTCCTATCCGGCCGGAAAGGCCATCCGGCTCAAGCCCGAAATGGGCTGGCAGGTATTCGAGGGCACCATATCCGGCGAATTCATTCCTGGCCCGGACGCCTACGACGCCCACAAATTTATCGCTGGCAGCAAGTATGCGGCGCCTCTGTTCCTGTATAACTATTACGGCACCCCAGCTGCCGACGGCAGTATGGGCGTCGAGGTCGACTACCTCGAGTTCATTGATGCTGCTGGCAATGTCCTCAATGCCAATAGCAG